>JAPUFX010000127.1 GCA_027293415.1 Candidatus Methylomirabilota bacterium | reverse complement strand
CTTGCGACGGGAAGGGGGGCTCATGGCCCACATTGACCGGGCCCGGGGCGTGGGTGCAACTCCGGAACAGATCTATCAGGCCATCCTCTTGACCACGGGTCTCACCGGCTTTCCCAATACCCTCGCCGCATTTGGTATTGCGAGAGACCGTTTAGGGGAGTCCTAGTGCATGATCGATTGCTGACCGATGACCAAAGACCGTTGAACGGTGACCGATGACCGACAACAGTAAACAACTAGCAGCAATTTCCGGTCGTCGGTGGGCGGTAGTCGGTCGTCGGAGCCGACCGCTGACTGATGACTGCTTATCTGTCTTACTGAGAAAGGGAGGGAACGATGAACGAACCAACCATAGAGCAACGACTGGACCGTGTGGAACGCGAGAATCGCCTTTTGAAGAGGGCCGGAGCCGTGGCGGTAGCCTTGATCGCCGCCGTGATGCTGATGGGGCAAACTATGCCTACCAAGGTGGCCAAGGTGGTCGAGGCCGAGCATTTTGTGCTACGGGACAGTAGCGGGAAAGCCCGTGCCTTGCTGAATGTGTCCGGTGGCTCGGTCAATCTCGCCCTCGCCGACCAGAATGGGAACAATCGTGCCGTGCTGTACGTCATGGATGATGGCACGGCGGGGCTAGCCCTCCGCGACAAGGACTTGACGCGTCGTAATGTCCTGTACGTCTTGGCTGACGGGTCGTCGGGTCTGCGCCTTGCCGGCAAGGATGGCGGGAAGCGTACCGACCTGGTGGTGCTGCCGGACGGCTCGCACGGTCTCATCCTTGCCGCCAAAGACGGGAAAACACGTGCCGCGTTGAAAGTCGGGACGAACGGTCTGCCCGACCTGAGCCTCTTAGGCAAGGGCGGAGGACGTGTCGGGCTGTTCATGGTGGGTGACGGTCGGCCGGCCCTGGGCCTGGTTGACAAGACAAAAAAGCTTCGCGCAGCGCTGGGCCTGGAGGCCGACGGTCGGGTGCGCCTGGTTCTTTCTGGCAAGGGTGGCACGGAGCGGGCCGAAATTGTCGTACTGCCTAACGATAGGCCACGCCTGAGCCTCATCGGCCATACGGGGAGGCTCGTGTGGCACGGGCCATAGGGATCCTGGAGCCGGAGCACCAAGCATGTGGGCCGAATGCGCCCGCCGTCTTACAAATCCAGTCTCAGTGCAACAACGGCAAGAGCAGGTGGGTATGCCTCTAGCGAGCGGGACGGGGCATATGTCAGCGGGAGTGGGGCTATCCTGTTACGCGTAGGCGTCCGTGCTTCCGACGAGCCAGCTCTTATCGGCCTCCTCACAGATGAGCAAGAGGTCCCGTCCGGTGAGGCAGAGGTCGCAGGGGTCCGCTTGCTCGCCGCCTGCATTGGTGCATACGGGGCACTCAGCCCAATGATCGGCAGCGCGTTGATAGCTCTCATGCGGTGATTCGGTGCTCATGTTCAGCTCTCCACGAGGTGACGGCAAGCCGGGACAAAATGCAAGTCCCATTCCAATGGAAGGTCTTCTCGAGGGGGTCTGTAAATAGCCTTGTGTATGGGTGGGGACTTCGAGTACTCTACGGTCCTGGAATGGGGCTTAAATCCAGTGAAGCCGTTGTTATCGGAGGCCACAATCTCGGCGAGGCGGACCGGATCGTCGTCTTTTACGTGCGGCGCTACGGCAAGGTCCGGGCGGTGGCCGCAGGCGCGAGGCGGATTCGGAGTCGATTCGGTGGAAGCCTCGAGCTGTGTACGTATGGCCACCTGGTCTATTTCGAGCGCGCAAACTCCGATCTGCATCGCCTGAACGAATTTGCCCTCCGGGAACCCTTCCATGCGCTCCGGCGATCCCTGGAGCTGTTGACGGCGGCCTCCGAGGTGGCCGAACTGGCCGGAGTCGCCGGAGTCGAGGGGGAGGGAAGCGAAGAGCTCTTCGTCCTGATCGTCGGGACCCTCCGGGGACTCAATACCGGCATAGATCCCTCCCACATCCTTCGGGCCTTCGAGATCAGACTCCTGAAGACCCTCGGCTATCTTCCCGAGCTGGGGAGGTGTGTCCGGTGTCGGGAAGGACTCCCCGAAGGGGTCCAGAGTTTTGGCCTCAATGAGGGGGGTCTCCTCTGCCCCGCCTGCCGTGCGGAGGCCATTGAGACCATGCCTGTCTCACCGGAGGCGTTGGGATTCCTCCGCATGGCCCTGCGGAGGGAGATGGGCTTGAGCCGGGCGAGCCTGCACTCGGGTGCCGCTGAGGAGCTGAGGTCCCTACTTCAGACCTTCCTGGAGTTCAAGCTCGGGCGCAGGATCCGCTCCGCCCGCTTCCTCGCAGGGATTACCGGCTTTTCCCTTGACACTTCATCCTCCCGTTCAGTAAGCTGAGTCCCCTAATTTTATGGGGACTTCGGACCATTCCAGTGGTCTGAGTATCCCCCACACAAGGCGTTCCTTGTCAATGATGCCGGGCGCGGCGGCACCCGCCTCCGGCTGTGTATCCTGCTCGGAGGGAGGAGCATGAACTATCAAGACGTGGTCATTGGACTCGAAAAATTCTTCGCCAAAAGGGGATGTGTAATCCAGGAACCGTACGATATCGAGGTGGGGGCGGGCACTATGAACCCCGCGACCTTTCTCCGGGTGTTGGGCCCCGAGCCCTGGAATGTTGCCTACGTGGAGCCCTCCAGGCGTCCCACCGACGGTCGATACGGGGAAAATCCGAATCGGCTCCAGCACTACTATCAATTCCAGGTCATCCTCAAGCCCTCCCCCGACGACATCCAGGAGATTTATCTCGACAGCCTTCGTCATCTCGGGATTGACCCGTTGAAACACGACATCCGCTTTGTGGAGGATGACTGGGAGTCGCCCACCCTCGGAGCCTGGGGCTTGGGCTGGGAAGTGTGGTTGGACGGGATGGAGATCACCCAGTTTACCTACTTTCAACAGGCGGGTGGCATCGATCTCAAGCCGGTCTCGGGCGAACTCACCTATGGGATCGAGCGGATCGCCATGTATCTCCAGGGGGTGGACAGCGTGTTTGACCTGGAGTGGGTCAAAGGGGTGACCTACGGGGATGTCCACCATCGAGGGGAGGTGGAGTGGTCGGTCCACAATTTTGACGAGGCGGACACGCAGCTGCAATACACGCTCTTTGATCTGTACGAGGCGGAATCCCTGCGACTCATTGAGAAAGGGCTAGTGCTGCCCGCCTATGACTACTGCCTGAAATGCTCCCATGCCTTTAATATCCTGGATGCCCGGGGAGCGATTAGCGTCACGGAACGCCAGGCCATCATCGGCCGGGTCCGGAATCTGGCCCGGCGGTCCGCCGAGGCCTATCTCAAGCAGCGGGAAGAGATGGGATTTCCTCTCCTGAAGAAAGCATGGCAGCCGCGCGGCAATCAGCAGTCGGCAGTTCGCAGGAGAACCCGCAAACCGAGAAAGGCGGTTCGCTGACCGCTCATAGCAGGCGACCGGAGAGAGAACGATGGCGAAGGCAAAGGTAAAAGCGAAGGCAAAGGTAAAAGCGAAGGCAAAGGCGAGGGTGAAAGCGAAGCCTAAGCCGAAGGAAAAGGAACTCGTTTTCGAGATCGGGACCGAGGAGATCCCCTCGGTCTACATGGCCGATGCCCTCCGGGATTTTCAGGGGGTCGCTGATCGGCTCCTCCGCCAGGCACGCCTGGGTTTCGGACGCATTCGAACCCTGGGGACGCCAAGGCGTCTCACCCTTCACGTGGAGGCATTGGCAGACAAGCAGGCGGATGAGGTCCGAGAAGTCGTCGGCCCGCCGAAGTCGGCGGCTTATGATGCAGAAGGCAAGCCGACGAAGGCCGGGCTCGGTTTCGCCCGAGCGCAGGGGATCCCCGTCGAGCAATTGGAAATTCGGGCGACAGAGCGCGGGGACTATGTCGTTGCGAGGAAAAAGGAGAAGGGATTAAAGACGACCGAGGTTCTCTCCTCTCTCCTCCCCAATATCATTACCTCGCTGACATTTCCCAAGAGTATGCGGTGGGGTGATTTATCCATCCGCTTCGTTCGTCCGATCCGATGGCTCCTTGCCCTGTACGGGGGAAAAGTGGTGGAGTTTGAGATCGACGGGATCCGGAGTGGTGGAGTAACATTTGGCCACCGCTTTCTCGCACCACAGCCGATCCAAGTCCGCACCTTCCAAGAATATCTGAAGAAGCTGGAGAAGGCGTTCGTCATTGTGGATCAGGACCGACGGCGTGAGCAGGTGAGACAGCTTGTTGTTAAAGCCGCGCGGCAGGTCCGTGGTGAACCCCTCATCGATCCCGACTTGTTGGAGCAGGTCACCCATCTGGTCGAGTATCCCACGCTCGTCCGGGGTGGATTTCCTGATGAGTATCTCAGCCTCCCTCGTGAGGTGATTATCACTCCGATGCGAAAGCACCAACGCTACTTCCCCGTAGTGGACAAGAGGGGGAAACTGCTCCCGTACTTCGTCGCCGTCTCCAATATGAAGACCCGAGACATGGACATGGTTGCTCAGGGAAACGAGCGGGTTCTCCGAGCGCGACTGGCGGATGCCGACTTCTATTACAAAGAGGATCAGAAAAAGCTTCCCCTCGAGAAGTTGGTCCCCCGCCTCGGCCACATCCTCTTTCAGGAACGACTCGGAAGCCTCTTGGACAAGACGAAACGGATTGCGGAGATCGCCGGTTTCATGGCCAAGTCGGTCGACCCCGCAGCGGAAGAGAGTGCTCGCCGGGCTGCTTCCCTCTGCAAGGCGGATCTGGCGACCGGAATGATCCGGGAGTTCACTGAGCTGCAGGGGGTCATGGGGCGCCACTATGCCGAAATCAGCGGGGAAAAGGCGGAGGTCGCTGTCGGAATCGAGGAGCACTATCTCCCCCGGTACGCGGGGGATACCCTCCCCCGGACAAAGACAGGCGCCCTGGTCGGGGTGGCTGACCGGATCGACAGTATCGCCGGATGTTTCGGTATCGGCCTGATCCCTACCGGCTCCGAAGACCCCTATGCACTGCGCCGGGCGGCCCTGGGCCTCATCCTCATCCTGGTAGGGCAAGAGCTTTCTGTCCCGCTCACGCCCCTGATCCAAAAGGCCCTGGAACTCCTGAAGGACCGGATCAGCCGTCCTCGAGACGAGGTCTTGAAGGACATCCTGACGTTCCTCCGTGTCCGATGCGAGGGGATCATGACCGATCGGGGGATTCCCCCCGATGTGGCGGCGGCGGTGCTGTTGGTCGGCTTTGATGATATCCCCCGGGCGTTTCGGCGGGCCCAGGCCTTGACCAAGGCGAAGCAGGATGCAGAGTTTGCCTCCCTGGCCATCGCCTTCAAGCGAGTGGCGAATATTCTCCCGCCGGGCTTTGCGCGGGAGGTCGAGGAGAGCAGGTTTCAGGAGGAGGCAGAAAGAGTGCTTCACCGGGAGGTGAAGGCCTTGCAAGGGGAGGTGGCACCCTTGATCGAACGCGGGGAGTACAAAGAGGCCCTCAAGCGGATTGCCACCCTTCGGCCCGCGGTGGACCGGTTCTTTAATGATGTCTTAGTGATGGCCAAGGACGCAGCGCTCAGGGACAATCGCCTGGCCCTTCTTGCCGAGACCGCCAGCCTTTTCAGCCGGATTGCCGACTTTCGCCAGATCGCCGTTGCCGGCTAGTGCCGCACCAACTATTTCTCACTAGCATTCCGCGCTGGTGCGGCACTTCCGCTAGTCCCGAAAGCCTTTCCCGAAGAGACTCTCGTCCCATCGGGACGGGGCGGGATTCGGCGCTCGGCGTTCGCCTCGCTGAGCACCCCCCAGGCGTAGGGGAGCCTCGGGGAGGAACACTCTTACAACCCCTCAGTGCCCCTGGCCCGCATTATTCACGAACGGAGTGTCTTCGTGAATAATGAGTCCCGCCGCTGCGGCGGGACTCAAGGCTAGCCCTGAGCGACGCCCCGCAAACGCGGGGCGGAGTCGAAGCCCGGAGGG
>JAPUFX010000126.1 GCA_027293415.1 Candidatus Methylomirabilota bacterium | reverse complement strand
GGAATGGATTGGTTCCGACTCCTTCGCGACAAGATTGAGAGGGCGAAGCAATATCCTCCGAGGGCCCGGCGATGGGGGATGGAGGGGACTGCGGAAGTGCAGTTTCGCATTGCGCGAGACGGGAGCGTCGAGGATGTCACTGTGGTAAAGTCTTCTGGGTTTCCCCTCTTGGATCGAGCAACGGTAGAGACTCTCAAACGGGCTGCCCCCCTCCCAGTCATCCCCGGCACGATCCGCGTCCCTATCTCCTATCGCCTGCGCAAGCGATAATAGGACCGAATTGGACGGCAGTGGAAGGCTCCGGTATACTTTCAGATACCATGGGTGAAAAGCCGCTGACGATTGTGGAGTTTTCCGATTACGTGTGACCCTGGTGTTATCCTGCGGCGGTCCGCCTGCACCGGCTTCAAGAGCGGTACCGCGACCGGGTCTCCCTCAAACGGTGGAGCTTTGCCCTGCGGCCAGAGCCAGATCCCACCGCCACCTTTCAGGGAACCTATCGTGAAGCCGCTTGGCAACGGGCTTCCTCCCTCTCGACGGATGTGGGAATCGCGTTTCGGATGTGGACTCGTCCTGATTTTCCCCAGTGGAGCCTGCCGGCCCTACAGGCGGCCAAGTGTGCCGAATTGCAAGGGCCTGAGGCTTTTGAGCGCATGCATTTCGGCTTGTTTCGGGCGTTCTTTGAGGAGGGGGTGAATATCGGAGAGGCGGCGGAGGTTATCGAGGTGGCCCGGCGGGCCGGCCTGGATTTGGAACGGTTTCTCAAAGATTACGAGCAGGGCAGTCAGCAGCACCGGATCTTGGAGGAACACCGGCAGGCCGTGTCGCAGTATGGGGTCCGGGCCATCCCAACCGTGGTTATTGGCGAGGCGCCCCCCATTGTGGGGGCAGTTCCCCTGGCAGAGTATGAACGGCTCCTAACGCGGCTTCTCCAATAGTCCAGCGAGGTTTCATGTCTCGATTTTCGCTTGACATACTGAAGATCCGTATGGTAGGAAAACATTGTTTGTTTTTAGCACATCGGATGATCAGCCCGCATTTCGATCACGCAATCTTGGCCCATGTCTTCCATCGTGGTACAATGCTTTAGCGGCTTCTGCCTCCGTCGGGGCAGCCGTTAAAGGCGCATTTTCCGCCGGCTGTGAAGCCACGGGGGCAGACGTCAAGGTTCCCGTGGTTATTTTTTTCGGTCGAACGAGGCCGGTAAGGTTCAACCGTTCATCGTCCAGGGAGCGAAGAGTCGATGCTGAGCGATCTTCACGAGGAGCTTCGTCGATCAGTCCGGGATTTTGTGGTGAAGGAAGTGTTCCCGATCGCCGACGTTCTCGATTCCGAGGAGAAAGATATCCCGGAGGAGATCATCAAGAAGATGGCCGAGCTGGGCTACTTTGGCCTGGTGTTTCCGGACGAGGTTGGAGGCGTTGGTCTTGACTACTTGGCACTGGCTGTCGTCTCGGAGGAGCTTTCGCGGGGTTGGCTGAGCGTCGGCAGTGTCCTCACCAGAAACCTCATCAGCGGTCTGCTCATCCAGGCCCACGGGTCTGAGGAGCAAAAGAAACGATTCCTACCGGGGATCACCTCCGGAGAGCTTCTCACGGCTGCTGCCTTCACCGAGCCCGACGCAGGCTCAGACACGGCGGGAATCAAGACGCGGGCCCGGCGGGACGGGGACCGCTACCTGTTGACAGGGGCGAAAACGTGGTGCACTTTCGCCAATTCCGCCCATGTGCTTACCGTGTTGGCGCGGACCGATCCCGACCCGTCAAAACGCCATAAGGGGTTGAGTCTCTTTCTCCTCGAGAAAAAGCCGGGCGACGAGTTTGACCCCCCCCGGATCGCCGGTGAGCCGATTCCCACAATCGGGTACCACGGTATGCGTTGCTTTACCTTGGGGCTTCAAGACTGCCCCGTTCCGGCGGAGAACATGATTGGTGGGGTCGAGGGCAAAGGCTTCTACCAACTCATGGCGGTCTATGAGTCGGCGAGAATCCAGACGGCAGCGCGCGCGGTCGGCGTCGCGCAGGGGGCCTTTGATCTGGCCTTGAAGTATGCGCAGGAGCGGCAGCAGTTCGGGCAGCCGATATGCAACTTTCAGGCGATCCGGCATAAGCTCGCCGATATGGCTACCGAAATCCAGGCGGCAAGACAGCTGACGTACTACGCCGCGACCATGAAGGACTCCGGCCGGCGCTGCGACTTGGAGGCGGGGATGGCCAAACTCTTCGCCGCCGATATGGCGGATCGGGTTGCCTCTGAAGCATTACAGATCCATGGGGGATACGGGTACTCGAAAGAGTATTCCGTTCAGCGCTACTGGCGGGACGCCAGACTGTTTCGGATCTTTGAAGGGACCAGCGAGATCCAGCGGGAGGTCATCGGTAAGCGGTTGGTCGAACGATAGGTCGCACGTCGCTGGGCGAAGCACGGCAAGTCCCGGGAGGAAAGACGTATGGGCATGAAGGAAGAAAAGGAAGAAAAGGAAAAAGAGATTGCCGAGGCGATGAAAGCCTGGGAGGAGCAGGTCTTGAACCCTGCCCTGGCACGGGTCCAAGAACGCGAGGAGTTTTCCACCTCGTCGGGGATCCCGGTCAAGCGTCTGTATACCCCGGAGGACACGGCCGATCTTGATTATGCGGAAAAGTTGGGATTCCCCGGCGAATATCCTTATACGCGGGGCATTTACCCCACGATGTACCGTGGTCAGCTGTGGACGATGCGCCAGTACGCCGGAATGGGGACGGCCGAAGAGAGTAACGAACGGTTCCGCTACCTGCTGAAAGAGGGGCAAACCGGTTTGAGCGTTGCTTTTGATCTCCCTACTCAATTGGGGCTGGACTCGGACGATCCCCTGGCCGAAGGGGAGGTGGGACAGGTGGGGGTTGCCATCGACTCCTTGGCCGATATGGAAGTCCTCTTCGATGGGATTCCGCTGGAACGGGTCACGACTTCGATGACCATTAACGCCCCGGCAGCGATCCTGGTGGCGATGTATATCGCTGTGGGCGATAAGCAGCAGGTGCCAAGGGAACGGCTGGCCGGGACTGTCCAGAACGACGTGCTCAAAGAATATGTGGCCCGAGGGACCTATATTTTTCCGCCGGGCCCCTCGCTCCGCCTGGCCGCTGACCTTATCACCTTCTGCGCCAATCATCTACCCCGATGGAATCCCATCAGCATCAGTGGCTATCACATCCGCGATGCGGGTGCGTCGGCGGCCCAAGAGATGGCTTTTGCCTTTGCCAATGCCATCGCCTATATCGAGGCGGTGCGACGCCAGGGTCTGAGTGTGGATGCCTTTGCTCCGCGCCTTTCTTGGATCTTCAACACCCACAATCCTTTCTTCGAGGAGATCGCCAAGTACCGGGCCTTACGACGTATGTGGGCGAAGCTCCTGCGGGAGCGATTTCAGGCACAAGATCCTCGGTCGTGGATGTTCCGGACCCATACCCAGACCGGCGGCTCGACATTGATGGCTCAGCAGCCGGAGAACAACATCGTTCGGGCGGCCCTGCAGGCCCTGGCTGCGGTCTTGGGCGGGGTGCAGTCGCTGGCCCTTTCTTGCTTTGATGAAGCATTAGCCATTCCGACCGAGGAGGCCCAGCGCATTGCCCTGAGAACGCAGCAGATCATCGGCTACGAGACGGGCGTCGTGGATACCGTGGATCCGCTCGCTGGCTCCTACTACCTCGAGGCACTTACAGACGAGCTCGAGCAAAAGGCCTGGGGCATCCTCGAGGAGATCGAGGCAATGGGGGGTTCTGTCCCCGCCATCGAGCGTGGCCATATGCAGCGGGCAATTCAGGAGGAGGCTTACCGGTTCCAGCGGGAGGTCGAGGAAGGCAAGCGGATCATCGTGGGAGTCAACCGTTTCTGCGGTGATCAGGAACAGCGAACCCCGATCTTTCGGGTCAACCCGGAGGCGGCTCAGAACCAGAAGGCCAAGCTGGCCGCCTTCCGGCCGGAGCGGAAGAGTCGAGCGGTGCAACAGGCGTTGCTTCACCTCCGTGAGGCTGCTCTTGGCGAGCAAAACTTGATGGAACCCATCTTGGATGCGGTGAAATCCTACGCGACGATCGGTGAGATTTGCGGCGTGCTCCGCGAGGTCTTTGGAGAGTATAAGCCCCCAACGGGGCTCTAGGGAGGCAGGTGCCCCCGGGCTCCCGATGGGCTGACAAAGGAGTGGGGTATGGAACAGGCAGTGGTCGTCAGCGCAGTGAGAACCCCGGTCGGGAAGTTTGGTGGAAGCTTGAAAGATATACCCGCGACCAAGCTGGGGGCCCTGGTGATCAACGAGGCTATCAAGCGGGCCAACCTGAAGCCGGCGCACGTCGAGTGGGTGATCATGGGCAGCGCGCTTCAGGCGACCCTGGGTTTGGGGCCGGCAAGGAAGGCAATGCTAGAAGCGGGGCTTTCCCACGAGGTCTCGAGCTATACAGTGAATAAGGCGAGCGTCACAGGGATCGAGACGGTGGGACTGGCCGCTCAGGCAATCTGGGCGGGTACAGCCGATGTCGTTGTGGCCGGGGGGATGGAGAACATGAGCCGGACCCCCTTCATGCTCACCCAGGCCCGCTGGGGACATCGGATGGGCTCCCTTGAGGCCTTGGATCACATGATCCATGACGGGCTCACCTGTCCCGGAACCGGGGAACGCATGGGCGTCCTTGCCGACTCGATGGCAGAAAAATTCCAGATCAGCCGGGAGGACCAGGACCGACAAGCCTTGACGAGCCAGCAGAGGGCAGCCGAGGCGATCAAGGCGGGGAAATTCAAGGAGGAGATTATTCCCGTTTCTATTCCGCAGGCAAAGGGCGATCCAGTCCTCTTCCCCCAGGACGAGCATCCGCGGCCAGATGCCACACTAGAGGCTCTGGCTAAACTTCAGCCGGCCTTTAGTAAGGGGGGGACGGTCACGGCGGGGAATTCTTCGGGGATCACTGACGGGGCGGCGGCCGTCGTCGTCATGTCCATGCGCAAGGCAAAAGAGTTGGACCTGAAGCCCTGGTACCTCATCCGCTCTTGGGCCCACGGTAACGTCGAACCGGCCATTATGGCCATTAGTCCCGTCCCGGCGACCCGAAAGGCGGTACAGAAGGCTGGGCTAAAGATAGAAGATATCGACCTGTTTGAAGTCAATGAGGCCTTCGCCGTTAAGGTTATCGGCTTCGAGCGCGAAGTTAAGATAGATAACGCGAAGATCAACGTCCACGGCGGATCCATCGCCATCGGTCATCCGATCGGGGCCTGCGGGACCAGGATCTTTGTGACGCTCTTGTACGCCCTCCAGGACCGGGGTTTGCGATACGGTGTCGCATCCATGGGGGCTGGCGGCGGGGAGGGGAACGCGTTGGTGGTGGAGCGCCTCACCTAGCCTCCCCAATCCTCTCACCGCAATGACCGTGACCAAAAAGCGGCACGTGGAAGAACTAAAAAGTCGATGAATTGGCCAAGAAAGTTGAGGTCCTGAGCCAGTCTTCGTGGACCCCCCTCCGCCCGTAGGGATCAAGCAAGAGTCCTTTGTAGGCATTCGTAATAGTACAATACTTGTGGCCTCACGCTGCCTGTCTCCGGTAGAATGAGAGCGAGGGGGGGAAGATCGTTTCCGGAGACTCCCGTGAAAGATGGGGGAGTTTGAAGAGGAACTCAAAGGGATAGGGAGGAGCCATGGTCCAGTGGAATGCTGACGCCCAACAGGAGATTCTGAGGAGGTGGCAAGAGGAAATGACCCGTCACACCAAGCGGGTGGCGAAGGCGATGGAGCTGGGCCTGCGACCCTCCGAGCCCCAGGTCGGGCAGACGCCTCGGGATCTCATCTACCGGAAGGGCAAGGCTAGGCTGTACCGGTATCGGCCGGCAACCGAGACGGTACATCCTGTTCCCCTCCTCATGGTTCCCAACCTTGGTATCAGCCGGCCCTACATCTTCGACTTGCAGCCCGGAAACAGTTTCATCGAACACATGGTGAAGCAGGGTTTCGATTTCTACCTCCTCGACTGGGGGGTCTTCGGGGAGGAAGACAACGGCCTGACCGTGGACCACTGTGTGGTGGGCATCCTTCCCATCATGGTCAAGAAGCTCCTCCAGGCCTCCCAGGCATCGGCGGTCAGCCTCCTCGGTTATTGCATGGGGGCCCCATTGAGCGCCTCCTATGTCGCCCTTCATCGAGAATCTCCCGTCCGTAATCTTATTAATATGGCCGGTCCCATCGATTTCGAACAGGCGGGGCTCTTCTCGACCTGGATGGATAAACGGCACTTTGACGTCGAGAAGCTCGTCGATACGTTCGGAGGGCTGCCGGCGGATCTCATTCGGGCCGGGTTCAAGCTTCTGAAACCGACGGCTGACCTCAGCACCTATACCAACCTCTGGTGGAACCTATGGAACGACAACTATGTAGAGAGTTTCAAGGCGTTGAACACATGGGCGAATGACTACACGCCTATCCCTGGGTGCTTCTTTAAGCAGTGGGTGGAGGACTTCTATCAAGGGAACAAGTTGATCAAAGGGGAACTCTACCTCGGAGGGCGGCGGGTAGATCTAACCAACATTCACTGTTCACTCTTGGCCGTGGGAGCGGAAACCGATACCATCGCCCCGCCAGCGTGCGTCAAAGCCTTGGTCGACGTCGTAGCGAGCCAGGATAAAGAGTACGTTGAGCTGCACGGGGGACACATCTCATTGATCGCCGGTCGGAAAGCATCGAAGGTGGCCTGGCCCGAGGTGTCGGGCTGGCTGGGTCCCCGGTCCCAGTGATCGATACGTTGAGGACACCCCCGAATGGTAACGTGTGAATAGGGAGGCGATCATGAGCACCAAAAGCTCGTCGGAGGATCTGCTGGAGCAGTGGAAGGAGTCCATGCAGCGGGGGATGGATGCCTGGCTGGCTATGATCGGCCAGACCCCACAACCCAATATCGATCAATATTGGATGCCGTTCTTCAGTCAGGGGATGGTGCCCCCTTCCCAGATGTTGAGCCAGGGCGCGTCGCCTGATCTCCTTCAGATCTGGAAGCGGTTCTTGGACCAGGGGATCGAGGCGTGGGCGAAGGCCTTGGAGAAGGCCATGGCGACTGAGACGTTCGCCTCGGCCTTCGGGAAGTACATGGACCAGTACGTCAGTGCTGTTGGGCCGATGCAGAAGGAGATGAAGAAGGCGAGTGAAGCGTACCTAAGGGCGCTTGGCCTCCCATCCCGAACCCAGATTACTGAGATGACCTCTCAGATTTCTTGGGTGGAAACGAGGATCGAGGAGCTCGAGGCAAAGATAGAACAGGTTCTGGCCGGCGTCGCCTCCTTGCAGTCGGCCCTCGAGAAAGGCGGCACACAGGGCCATCGATAGCGGGGCTACCTCCCTTTGAAGTGGGGCTGCCGCTTCTCAAGGAAGGCGTTGACCCCTTCCGTCTTGTCC
>JAPUFX010000125.1 GCA_027293415.1 Candidatus Methylomirabilota bacterium | reverse complement strand
GCATGTCGAAGAAGCACCCAATCATCGCGGTGACCGGTTCATCCGGTGCCGGCACTACAACGGTGAAGGTCGCGTTTGAACACATTTTCTACAGACTCCAGACGAACGCTGTAACCATCGAGGGGGACAGTTTCCACCGGTACAGCCGCTACGAGATGCGTGAACTAGTTGCGAAGGCTCAGGCCGAGGGGAAGACTCTGAGCCACTTCGGCGAGGAGGCAAACCTGTTTGAGGAATTAGAGGAACTTTTCCGGCACTATGGCGAAACCGGGACAGGGCAGCGGCGCCACTACCTTCACACTTGGGAGGCGGCGGAGCACTTCGGCCAAGAACCAGGAACGTTCACGCCCTGGGAGGATCTTCCGAAGGACACGGATCTCCTAGTTTATGAGGGGCTGCACGGCGGGGTCGTCACCGAGAAGGTCAACGTGGCACAGTATGTGGATCTGCTCGTCGGCGTGGTGCCCATCGTCAATCTCGAATGGATCCAGAAGATCCATCGCGACACCGCGGAACGAGGCTACGCGCCGGAGGACGTTACCGAAACCATCTTGCGTCGTATGCCCGACTATATGCGCTATATCACGCCCCAGTTTTCCCTTACCGATATCAATTTCCAGCGCGTGCCCACTGTAGATACCTCGAACCCGTTCTTTGCGCGTGATATCCCGACTCCCGATGAGAGCCTCGTAGTAATCCGATTTACCGACCCTGCCAAGCTCAACATTGATTTTACTTATCTCCTGGCCATGCTCCACGACTCGTTTATGTCCCGGCGGAATAGCATCGTGGTGCCGGGAGGCAAGCTGGGCCTCGCCATGGAGATCATTTTCGAACCGATCATCAAAAAAATGATGGAAGAGCGGCAGGCGTTACTTTAGAGGCAGAAAGCCACGGGTACCGCCCGGATAACGTCAATGCTTCGAGTGGTGATCCTCGATGTGGACGGCACGCTCGCAGAAACGGAGCGCAATGGTCATCGTGTCGCATTCAACCGTGCCTTCGAGCACGTGGGCCTCTCTGACCGATGGGACGAGGATTTTTACGGCGAACTGCTGGGGGTCACCGGTGGAAGAGAGCGCCTGCACTTCTACTTCGAACGGTACCGGCCGTTGCCGGGAACTGAGCGAGACCAGCTGGTGGAAGAGCTGCATCGGGTCAAGAACGAAGCATTCAGACGATTGATCGATGAGTCCTTCATGGCTCCCCGTCCCGGTATTCTTCGCCTCCTCGATGAGCTCCATCACCAAGGCCTCACCACCGCGGTTGCCACCACCGGAAGCCGCTCATGGGTCGAACCCCTGCTTGAGGGACTTCTCGGCCGGGATCGCCTCTCCCGCATCGCTCTCATGATCACTGGCGAGGATGTGACCCGAAAAAAGCCGGATCCCGAGGTCTATACGCTCACCCTCTCGAAGCTCGGCAGCTCCCCGCAGGAGGCGCTCGCCATCGAGGATTCCCAAAACGGACTTGACGCGGCGAAGGGGGCGGCGCTCCCCTGCGTTATTATTCGTAGCAGCTATAGCCGGGACGACGACTTCAGCCAGGCCGACCTTGTGCTTGAGGACCTTGGCGCTCCTGGTGCCCCGTGTCGGGTCCTTTCTAATGCCCACCGCATCGACGTCGGGGACGTGATCGACGTCGAAACTCTCCACCGGCTCCACTATCGGGCCACGGCGCCCCCCGACGTATCCTAAAAGTCCCTCCCGGGGTCCATCCGTTCCCATCAAGACGGTTCTACAAACGAACATCTGAAAGTATGCTAACCGCCTATATTTCTTGCTTTTTCTGGTCAAGAAAAGCTCCCTTTTTTCTTTACTCAAGAGTAGTTTTGGGCTATAATTTTAGTCCCTCGATACAAGACAAGATTTCACCCCTCCGGTTTCCATCATCTTTGCAAGTTACGCCGTTCAGGTAAGATGTGTCGCTCTAGAAAGGAGGGACGAAATGGCCAGCGAAAAGATCACCATCAGCATCATCAAAGCTGACGTGGGAGCTACACCGGCCACAACCGGGTCCATCCTGAACTCATGCAGAAGGCCGGTGAGTCGCTCCAGGCTGCCAAGGGCAAAAAGACGATCGTCGATTATCATGTTGCCCGATGCGGGGATGATATTGACCTCGTCATCACCCACCGCCACGGCGTTGACTCCGAGCTAATCCATCGGCTGGCGTGGGACACCTTCATGGCCTGCGCGGCCGTGGCCAAGAGACTTCATCTATACGGAGCCGGCCAGGATCTCCTCTCCGATGCCTTTTCTGGCAATGTCAAGGGATTGGGGCCCGGAGTCGCGGAGATGGAGTTCGTGGAGCGGACCAGCGAGCCCATCGTGGTCTTCATGGCGGACAAATGCTCGCCAGGGGCTTGGAACTTCCCCCTCTACAGGATATTCGCCGACCCCTTCACTTCCGCCGGGCTCATCATCGACCCCAAGATGCACGATGGATTTGAGTTTTCGGTACTGAACGCGAAGAAGGATGCCACCATCCAGCTGAATTGCCCCGAAGAGCTGTATGATCTTCTCGTCTTTCTGGGGGCCACCGATCAGTTCATGATCACCGAGGTGCGGCGGCGAATCGACGGGGAGATCGCCGCGGCAGCCTCCACCCAAAAACTGAGCCTGATCGCCGGCAAATACGTCGGGAAAGACGACCCGGTGATGGTGGTCCGGTGCCAGTCCGGACTCCCCGCTGTCGGCGAGGTAATCGAGGGCTTTACGTTTCCGCACCTCGTTGACGGCTGGATGCGAGGGTCTCACTGTGGGCCGCTCATGCCCTGTGCCTTTCATGAGGCAAACCCGACCCGCTTTGACGGGCCACCCAGAGTGGTAGCGGCCGGCTTCCAGCTGGCCGATGGGCAACTCATCGGGCCGGTGGACCTTTTCGATGATCCCTCCTTGGATGAGACGCGCCGAAAGGCCGGTGAGGTGGCGGAGTACATGCGGCGGCACGGACCTTTCCAGCCCCACCGCCTCTCTCTAGAACAAATGGAGTACACTACCCTGCCCCAGGTAATGGGCCGACTCCAGGACCGGTTCAGGGTGGGAAAGCGATAGCTTCTGCCTGAAAGGCAACGGCCGCGGGGCGATCCAAAAGAAGAGTTCGCCACCGCGGCCGTTCAACTTTCCAATGACCTGTCGTGACGCAGTGCCGTTCTAACTATTTGTGCTAACTTTCTCGCTGCGCTCGTTCACGACCCTTGCAACAAGGCAGGCTGCTCAAATTCGGCCCCTCGATCCTCCTCGGGGTGGTGAGCCTGTCGAACCACTTATCAAGTTGGAACGGCACTAGCCCAAACCTCCCATCCGCCGGCAGACCATAGCTCGATTCCTACCTTGTCACCACCACTGAACCCGGGCCCACGATGTCTTCCACCCGAGAGAGAAAAGCCGGAAGCGGCATCACACGTAACGCTTCTGAAGCCTCGATCACAACCGCCGTCTGTCCATCGGTGTGTAGACGGATGCGGAGGGGGACCGGTCCCCTGAAGTCCGCGGCCGTCGAGCGGATCTGTCGAAGGACTTCCATCGAAAGGGTTTCTGGTCGAAGGGCGATCTCCACCTCGGCCGCCGGTTTCTCTTGCAGATCATCGAGGGGTTGGACATCTGAGAGGAGGAGCTTCACTACCTCTTCACCGATATCAACCTGCCCTCTCACCAAGACCGGATTATCCTTGACCAGAAAAAGCATCTTGCTCTTGTAGAGATCAGGAAAGGCAATCGATTCCACCGAGCCACGCAGGTCCTCAAGTGTGACAAAAGCCATCCGGTCCCCGTTCTTGGTTGAGATCTCCTTCACGGCGGTGACGATGCCACAGAGGCTTACCGTCTCCTTGTCCCGCAAGCTGAAGAGCCCATCGGTAGTGGCCGTGGCATACTGCGTGGCAAGGGTCTCGTATTCACTGAGGGGGTGACCGGTGACGTAGAATCCGAGAATCTCCCGCTCAGCCGTGAGGCGCTGCGCGTGAGGCCACTCCGGAATCTCGGGGATCTGAGGTGTCACTGCTTGAGAGAGCTCTCCCCCCAACACATCCAACAGCGAGCCCTGTCCTTTCGCCCGATCCCGGTGAACTGCCGAAGCGGACTCCATGGCTTGATCTACCATCGCCATAAGCTGGGATCGCCGGCAGCCTAAGGAATCGAAGGCTCCACACTTGACCAGGCTTTCGATCACCCGCTTATTAACCAGCCGAAGGTCGACCCGCTCGCAAAAGTCGTGGAGATTGGTAAATTTGCCACCGGTCAGACGGGCATTTACCATCGACTGGATGGCTGTTTCACCCACATTCTTCACCGCCACCAGACCAAAGCGGATCTTGTCCTCCACCGCTCGGAAGGTGCTCCCCGACTCGTTCACGTCCGGTGGCAGAATCTCGATCCCCATCTGCCGGCATGCTTCGATATACACGACCGTCTTATCCGTATTCCCCATTTCCGAGGTGAGGAGCGCCGCCATAAACTCCACCGGGTAGTTGGCCTTGAGATAGGCGGTCTGATATGCGAGCATCGCATACGCGGCGGCGTGGGATTTGTTGAAGCCATACCCGGCAAACTGGGCCATCAGGTCAAAGATTTTTTCCGCCTTCGCCTTCGGAACCTGCCGTGTGGCCGCCCCTGCCAGAAACTTCTCGCGTTGCCGTGCCATGAGCTCCGGGTCCTTCTTTCCCATGGCCCGGCGCAGAATATCCGCCTCTCCCATGGTGAACCCGGCCATCTCGCTGGCAATCTGCATCACCTGCTCTTGGTACACCATGACGCCGTAGGTCTCGTGGAGGTACTTCTCCATAAGGGGGTGATCGTAGCTGATCTTCACCCGACCGTGACGGCGGTTGATAAAGTCCGGGATCATCTCCATGGGGCCCGGGCGGTACAACGCCACGAGGGCAATCACATCCTCCAGGCGCTCCGGCCTGAGACGTTTCAAGAGATCCCGCATCCCCCCGGACTCTAACTGGAAGACCCCGGAAGTCTTCGCATCTGACAGGAGCTGGAAGGCCTTGGGGTCGTCGAGCGAGATCCGATCTGCTTGAAGCTCAACTCCCCGGGTTTCCTTAAGAAGTTTCAGAGTGTTCGCGATCACCGTGAGCGTCCGGAGGCCAAGAAAGTCCATCTTCAGGAGGCCAATCTTCTCGATAGCCCCCATGGCATACTGGGTCGTTATCTCCCCCTTGGTCCCCCGGTAGAGGGGAACATGCTCGTTGAGAGGTTCACCCGAGATCACCACTCCGGCAGCGTGGGTAGACGCGTGGCGGGTCAGCCCTTCCAGCGATCGGGCAATCTCCCAGAGCTCCGCGACCTCAGTCTGCGAACGGACAGCGTCTTTGAGAGGTGGGCTTTGGGCGATGGCCTCGTGAAGAGCGATGTTAAGGATATTGGGGACCATCTTGGCAACTCTGTCCACTTCACCATAGGGCATCCCCAGGGCCCGGCCCACATCGCGAATGACCGCTTTGGCTCCCAAGGTCCCAAAGGTAATGATCTGGGCCACGTTTTCCTTTCCATATTTCTGGGCGACGTACTCGATCACCTCGTCCCGGCGATCATCAGCGAAGTCGATATCCATGTCTGGCGGCGATATACGCTCCGGATTCATGAATCGCTCGAACAGAAGGCCGTAGCGTAACGGATCGATATTGGTGATACCCAGCGCATAGACTACCAGGCTTCCAGCAGCCGAGCCCCGACCCGGCCCCACCGAAATTCCCCGCTCCTTGGCAAAGCGGATAAAGTCCCAGACGATCAGGAAGTACCCGGCGAAGCCCATCTTTTCAATCATCTGGAGCTCCCCGGCCAGACGCTGCCTCACCTCTTCCGTGATCTGACCGTACCGCTCCTTCAGACCGCGCCAACTGCACTCGGCCAGGTAAGTGTCCAGGGTATGCCCTGAGGGGACCTGGTAGTGCGGCAGGTGAATCTTGTTGAAATCCAGCTGGAGGTTACACCGCTCGGCGATGGCCACCGTATTGATTAACGCCTCCGGAATTTCCGCGAAAAGTCCCTGCATCTCCTGAGGATTCTTGAAGTAGAATTGATCCGAGGAGAACCGCATCCGCTCCCTGTCGGCCACTGTCTTGCCGGTCTGGATGCAGAGAAGGGCGTCGTGGGCCTTGTGATCCCCCGCATTCAGATAGTGCACGTCGTTGGTGGCCACCGGTGAGGCTCCCAGCTTCTTAGCCATCTGTAGCAGGCTCTGATTGACCTCCTGCTGGGGCTGGATTCCATGAAACTGTAGCTCTAAAAAGTAATTCTCCGGACCAAACAGATCCCGGTACCAGGCCGCCACCTCCAGGGCCTTCCCTTCCTCCTTTTGCGCAAGCAGCCGGCACACTTCGCTGTTGAGACAACCGGAGAGGGCCAAGAGACCTTCGTGGTGTTGGGATAAGAGTTCCTTATCAACCCGGGGCCTGTAATAGAAGCCTTCCAGGTAGCCCGCAGTCACCAACTTTATCAGATTTTTGTAGCCGGTCCGGTCTTTCACCAGTAGGGTCAGGTGGTTCGCCCCCTCATAGTGTCCATCCTGGGGATACCGGTCCAGACGGGAGCCGGGAGCAACATACACCTCACAGCCGATGATGGGCTTGACCCCCGCCTTCTGAGCTAGATTGTAAAAATCAATGGCTCCAAAGAGATTGCCGTGATCGGTGACGGCTAGGGCGGGCATTTTGAATTCCTTCGCCTTCTCAACCAGCTTCTCGAGATGGCATGCCCCATCCAGCAGGCTATACTGACTGTGGACATGCAGATGCACGAACCCTGCATGCGGCATCACAAACCCTCCCTTGAAGGCGCCCGGGATCCTGCCAGCGGCTCAACTACTCCCATTCGATGGTGCTCGGTGGCTTCGAGGAGATATCGTATACGACGCGGTTGACCCCCTCGACCTCGTTGATAATGCGATTCGAGATGAGGCCGAGGACATCGTACGGCAGTCTGGCCCAGTCGGCTGTCATGCCATCCTCGGACGTCACTGCCCGCAGTCCCACCACATTTTCATAAGTCCGGGCATCCCCCATGACCCCGACACTCTTGACCGGGAGGAGGATGGCAAAGCTCTGCCACAGCTGCTGGTAACGTCCGGCACGCTTGAGTTCCTCCTCCACGATGGCGTCCGCTCCCCGGAGGATGTCCAACCGCTCTCTCGTCACTTCTCCGAGTATGCGGACCGCGAGGCCCGGACCCGGAAATGGCTGCCGCCAGATGATGGCCTCTGGAAGACCGAGGTCCTTCCCGACCTCCCGCACCTCATCTTTGAACAGGTCCCGGAGTGGCTCGATGAGACGAAACGCCATGGTGGTGGGGAGACCTCCGACATTGTGGTGGGTCTTGATGGTGGCCGAAGGTCCTCGGACTTGCTGGCTCTCAATCACATCCGGATAGAGGGTCCCTTGCGACAGAAACTCGAACCGGCCGACCTTCTTTGCCTCCTCCTCGAAAACCCCGATAAACTCGGCACCGATAATCTTTCGCTTCTCCTCTGGGTCCGTGACTCCTTTGAGGGCGTGAAGGAAGCGATTCGAGGCGTCCACGGCGATGACATTGAGCTTGAGGTTCTCTAGGAACGTCTGGACCACTGATTTCGCCTCTCCTTGACGAAGGAGTCCATTGTCTACAAACACACAGGCGAGGCGATCCCCGATGGCTCTGTGGACCAACAGCGCGGTGACGGAGGAGTCCACCCCCCCGCTCAAAGCGCACAGGACCTGCTCCGCCCCCACGGTCTCACGGATCTCTTCGACCGATTTTTCGATAAAGGAACGCATGGTCCACGTTGGCGCACAGCCGCAGACCCTGAAGACGAAATTTTCGAGGATCTGCCGCCCCTTCGGCGTATGAATTACCTCGGGATGAAACTGAACAGCGTACAGGGGACGCGTGACGTGCCGCATGGCGGCATAAGGCGCATTCTCCGTATGCGCGATGGGAACCCAATCGGGGGGGAGCGAGAGGGCCTTGTCCCCGTGGCTCATCCAGGCAATCGTCTCCGGCCCGAGTCCCGCGAGGAGATCCGAGGGGTCGTCGATACAGAGCTCAGCCCGGCCGTACTCCCGCTCCTGCGCCGCAGCGACTTTTCCTCCCAGCTGGTGGGTCAACACCTGCATTCCGTAGCAGATCCCGAGAAGAGGCCGGTCGAGAGCCAGGACCTCCTCGTCCAAGAGTGGGGCATCGCGGTCGTAGACGCTGGCGGGCCCCCCCGACAGAATGATCCCTTTCGGATTGAAATCTCGAATGGCCTGGATCGAACTATAGCACGGAAGGATCTCGCAGTAGACGTGGCACTCCCTCACCCGGCGGGCGATGAGCTGGGTGGTCTGCGAGCCAAAATCTAGAATGAGAATTTTGTCCTTCATCAGTGCTGAAGGTCGGCCGAGAAGTGGAGAGAACTCTGGTCCTGCCTGATGCGGAATAGATTGAAAGCGGATATAGTGAGTCCGCGCTGGCCGTGTCTAGCTCTCTAGGCGGTAGTTGGGCGCTTCCTTGGTGATGATGACGTCGTGGACGTGCGACTCCCGAAGACCGGCATTCGTGATCTTGATGAATCGACCATTCTGCCGAAGATCCTCCACGCTGCGACAACCACAGTACCCCATCCCGGACTTCACGCCGCCGACCATCTGGAAGACATTTGCAGCCAAGGTCCCGCGGTAGGGAACGCGGCCCTCGATCCCCTCGGGGACGAGCTTTCCTTCCTCGGTCTCTTTCTCTTGGAAGTAGCGGTCTCGGCCCCCCCGCTGCATCGCCCCCAGCGATCCCATTCCCCGGTACACCTTGTAGCTCCGGCCCTGATAGATCACGGTTTCCCCTGGGCTCTCCTCTGTCCCGGCAAACAGACCCCCGATCATGACTGCATGCGCTCCGGCGGCGATGGCCTTCGTGATGTCTCCCGAATGCTTCACCCCGCCGTCAGCAATTATGGGAATTCCGTACTGATCAGTGACCGCAGTGCAGTTGGCGATGGCGGTGACCTGAGGCACCCCTGCCCCCGCCACAACCCGGGTGGTACAGATTGAACCGGGCCCGATTCCCACCTTGATCCCGTCCGCCCCGGCGCGGATCAGATCCTCCACCCCTTCGGCGGTCGCCACATTGCCGGCAATCACCTCGGCCTGCGGATAGGCCTGCTTGATCCAGCGGACCGTCTCGATGACCGCCTGAGAGTGGCCGTGAGCCGTGTCCACCACGATCACATCGACACCAGCCTTCAGGAGAAGAGAGATTCGCACCTCGGCATCCTCCTCCACCCCGACCGCAGCCCCAACCCGAAGTCGGCCGAGGGCGTCTTTACAGGCACTGGGGTACTTCCGGCGCTTTTCGATATCCTTAATCGTAATGAGTCCTTTCAACATAAAGTGCTCGTCCACCACCGGAAGTTTCTCGATCCGATGCTGGTGAAGAATCTCTTTCGCCTCCTCTAGAGAAGTCCCGACAGGCGCCGTCACGAGGCGGTCCCTGGTCATCACCCCGGCGATGGGCAGGTCGAGTTTTGTCTCGAACCTGAGGTCCCGGTTGGTCAGGATCCCCACCAACCTCCCCTCCTCATCCGTGACCGGCACCCCCGAGATGCGGTAGTGCTCCATGAACTCGAGTGCCTCGTAGATCATCTGGGTGGGGCGGACCGTGATCGGGTCCATGATCATCCCGCTCTCAGACTTCTTGACTTTATCCACTTCCGCCGCCTGCCGCTCCGGCGAGAAGGCCCGATGGATCATCCCGATTCCCCCTTCCCGAGCCAGGGCAATAGCCAATCGCGTCTCGGTTACCGTGTCCATGGCTGCGGAGACGAGGGGGATATTGATCCGAATGTTTCGGGTCAAGCCCGTAGAGACGTCAACCTCTCGGGGGTGGACCTCCGATTTGGCCGGAACCAGCAGGACGTCGTCAAAGGTAAGCCCCTCTTCCAACGGCCCGTTTAGCATTCTGCCTCTCCTCTGCAATATGTAGGTAATATAGCGGAATATACCGCAATATCTAGAGTCCGTCAACGCTTTTAAGGTGCATCCTAAACCGATCAGCGGTCACGATTTGTTCTCTTACCTAGCCCGAATTTTTCACATAAAGTGAATCATCTGCCCTCCGGGCTTCGACTCCGCCCCGCGTTTGCGAGGCGTCGCTCAGGGCTAGCCTTGAGCAGGCCGTGGGAGCGGCCAGTCGAAACCTGCCGGTGCGGCCGAGCCCGCACCTGCAGGCGCATTATTCACGAAGACACTCCATTCGTGAATAATGCGGGCTAGTTCAGATCCCCATCGCCTTCTTGGCCTCCATCAGGCTGGCCCCGGCCACCTTCCGGGCTCGTTCTGTCCCCGCCGCGAGAATGTCTTCCACCTCGCCGGCCTGCTCGGCGAGCTTCACCCGCCGCTCATAGATCGGGGAGAGGACCGGAAGCATGTGATTGAGAAGCACCCCCTTGCAGTCGAGACAGCCGATGGCCGCCGTGCGACACCCCGGAACCACGTAGCTCTCCCGCTCCCCCTGGGGAGTAAAGATCTTATGCAGGTCGTAGACCGGGCAGACATCAGGGTTGCCAGGATCGGTGCGACGAACCCGAGCCGGGTCGGTGACCATCGGTTTCACATTTGCCTGCACCGTCTCGGGGGGATCCGACAGGTAGATGCAGTTGTTGTAGCTCTTAGACATCTTTCGCCCATCGGTCCCTGGAATCTTCGGAGAGTCGGTTAACTTCGCCTCCGGAATCGTGAAGACCCGCTTGTAAAGGTGATTAAACCGCCGGGCGATCTCGCGGGTGAGTTCGATGTGGGGAAGCTGATCCACCCCCACCGGAACGAAGTTGGCCTGATAGATCAGGATGTCTGCCGCCTGCAATACCGGGTAGCCGAGGAACCCAAAGGTGCTGAGGTCCTTGTTCGTCACCTCCTGGAGCTGCTCCTTATACGTAGGGTTACGCTCCAACCATGGGAGCGGGGTGATCATGGAGAGGAGAAGGTTGAGTTCCGCATGTTCCGGGACGTGGGACTGAATGAAGAGGACCGCCTTGTCGGGGTCTATTCCTGCACTCAACCAATCGAGGACGATCTCCCTGGTGTGTTCCCGGATGTGGCTCGGATCGGCGTAATCAGAGGTGAGGGCGTGCCAGTCTGCCACAAAAAAGTAGCATTCGTACTCGTCCTGGAAACGCCTCCAGTTATCTAAGGCCCCAAACAGGTGGCCTAAATGGAGCCGACCGGTCGGCCGCATTCCACTCAGGACCCGTCCC
>JAPUFX010000124.1 GCA_027293415.1 Candidatus Methylomirabilota bacterium | reverse complement strand
ATCCCGTTTCCTAAGGTTCAGGAAGCGGGGTCTTGGACCGAATCCTGAGTTTCTGGGGCCTCTTCCCCAGCCTCAAAAGTGGACGGGACAGCCTCCTGGACCTGCTCTAAGAGCTCGTCGACCCGCTCTCGGACATCCTCGGCCACATCGACGGCCCGCTCCCGGAGACCTTCGGTCTGCCGACGGATCCGTTCCCGGGTGCGCCTTCCCGATTCTGGAGCATAGAGCAGGGCGAAGCAGACCCCGAGGGGTCCCCCCAAGAGGAATGCCAGCGTCAAAGCCGCTCCACCGAATCCACGGTAATCACTCATCGGAAGTCACCTCCTCTTCACGAAGACCTTCCACAAACTACAAAGCTAGCTGACTAAAGCATTGCCACGAATTCTTTCCACGGGGTCGCGACCAAGGTCTCGGTGGTCGAATGCCCGTAGGCCCGCATGATCATGGCCGCCTTCTCGACCTGCTTTACATCATCCCCTTCGACAATATCCACGGCGTCGAACCGCCCCACGTTTGGGGTCAGACTTTCGACCTTTTGTTTTGCCCTAACCGCTTTTCGAGCCTAGCGACATGGTCTCGAAATTTTTTGTCTTCGTTTGACCGCTCCCGCAGCTGCCGCACCCCATTGCTCAACGTAGCGACATCTCGCCCAAAGTATCGTGCCACTTCCGTAAGGCTCGCACTGTGGAGGTCGCTCGCCAATAAACCGACTAGCCACCGCGCCTGGGCGGTTTGACTGCGCCTGCCAGGAGCGTGCAAGGCGGCCTCGGAGAAATCCCCCTCCCCGCAGACCGCGGCCACGATGGCACGCAACGAGGGGGGACGCCTGAATTGCGTCTTTGCCCGCGCCAAAACCCGTCCAACGAAGTCGTCATCCCCTAACAGCCGCCCCTCGTGGTTCCCGCGGTGAAATTCCGTCCGTCGCCCTCCGCCTAGCCCGTCCGCAATAAATTGCGCGTACTGTGCCCGGGCCGCGCCCATCTGCTTGCTAAACTGGGACAATACCCAGTCCGTCGTGAGCGACGGCGCCTTCTCGTGCCCCAAATAATACCGATGTCCACTCCATGGATAAGCCGCCGGATCCTTCACCAAACCCGCCCGTACAGGATTCAGATGAATATAACGCGTCAACTCGAGTAAGTACGAGTCTTGATCCACCAAGATCGCCTTGTATCGGCCTTGGAATAAATGGCCTAACCTTCCCCTCCGCTTGTTGATCCAGCCCGTATAACGAAAGCTGAGATTCTGCATGATCTTGGATAAAGGCACCTCCGCCACCTGAATGGCAAGGTGCACGTGGTTCGCCATCAAACAAAAGGCATGAATTCGATGCCCAAAACGCGCCACGCCGCCTTCAACGAGCCTAAGAAAATGTGTGCGGTCGCCATGGACAAAGAAAATCTCCTCGTCATCATTGCCCCGCAGAATGACGTGGTACAAAGCGCCCGGATAATGAATTCGTGGTTTGCGAGCCATGGTCGCATGCTACCATAGACTCATGCCACCTCAAAACTTCGAAAGCCTGACCCCACATGCGAGGAGAAAAAAGGGTGGAGGCGCGGCGCTTCTTTGTTCGGAGGCTCAAAGGCGCCAGTCGCGCAGGATGCGCTCGGTCTCTTCCGAATGGTTGCTTTCGTCACGGACCATGTCTTCGAGCTTGACCACCAAGCCCTTGTCGCCAAACTCTTCGGCCTGCCTTGCACGCTCGGTGTAGTCCTTGACGGCCCTCCGCTCTGCACCGAGGACCGCCTCCAACATTACACGGTTCGTTTTGGCCGCGGGAATCTCCCGGGGTCGAGTGGTCGGCTGGCCTCCCAACGCGACGATCTTGTTGGCGAGGGATTGGGTGATGAGCCAGCTAACTCGAGTTACCCGAGACGGACGTGGTGAAGGTGCCGGGAGGAATGTGGTCGACTCCCAAAATTTCCTTCCCCCCCACAGCAAGGAGTTCTTGGAAGAGCTGTTCGATGCCGCGGATGGTCTCTGGGGTCCATTCCGTCATGACCATCTTGCGCCACCCGTCCCGGATCGCGTGCACCAGGGGACGGTCGGCCCCTTGGAGCATCACCCGTCCCAGCTCCTCCCAGATCTGATCGTCCGATGACATGAAGGCGGCCACCTCACGGAAGGCGCGCGAGAATCCCTGCAGGACGTCAGGACGCTCTTTCAGCACATCGTCCCTGGTGATGAAAGCGGCGATGGGAACCCGAGCCGCTGTTCCCGCCAGCTCCTGGATGAGATCCGCCACGTCCACCACCGTGCGGAACTTGCCGGTCAGGGTGAGAGGGGAAATCATCTGCCAGAAGTGAAAGCCGCCTTCCACCTCGCCCTGCTCCAGGAGATGGGTCAACCTCGCCTTTGACAATGCCTCGACGACGGTGACCTCGTCTTGGGGATCGAAGCCGTGGACCTTGCGACAGAAGGCTCGGGCGATGACCCAGTTCTTGTCCATGACCCGGACGACACCGATCCGCCGCCCTTTGAGATCTTTCAGATCCCGAATAGCGCTGTCCGACCGAACAACGAGAGACCCGACCGTCTGGCCGTACGGGAAAAAGGCGACGATGGGGGCACCGTGCGCGCGCTCCCGGGCTATGGAAATCCAATCAATGTCGATCAGATCTGCCGTCCCATCTTGCAGTGCCACCTCGACCGACTCCAGGTCCTTGAGGACCTGATCG
This sequence comes from Candidatus Methylomirabilota bacterium, assembly GCA_027293415.1. NCBI lineage: Bacteria > Methylomirabilota (SeqCode) > Candidatus Methylomirabilota bacterium. Next base: position 14,938 of record JAPUFX010000124.1, on the reverse strand, counting down.
ACCGCATAGCTGATCTCCAGCTTGAAGCCGTGCTTTGCGTCCAGCCCCAGCTTTTGAATCGTGTACATGACGAATCGGGGTGTCCCAGTCGTCTCGAAGGCACCTCGGAAAATCTTCGAATCGGTCATGATGCTTTCTTCTCCTTCGCTTTAAAGGTGATCTCTAAGCCTGATACCGATTGCCGTATCTCGACGCTTCCGAGCCAGGACCGATCCTGGGTTTGGAAGTCGTCTCTGTAGTGTGGTCCTCTACTCTCTTTCCGGTACAGTGCCGAGCGAGTCACGGCTTCGGCGGTGAGCAGCATACCGTGGAGCGTCAGGGCCCTCATCTGCTCTTGTCGGATAGTAAGCCCACACTCTGCTAACGCCTTCTGGCATGATTGGATCACCTCGAGAGCCGAACGGAGGCGCTGCGCTGAGCGGATCAGTCCGACGTCCTCCCACATCACCTGGCGAAGTCGATCCTCAATTTCGGCAAGCCGGGTAGGACCCGAACGCTCGGCGAAGCGTGGCACGGGGGTTACGGAAAGATCTGGAACGCTCTTCCGCCGGTTGGCTTCCTGGGCGGCTTCTTTCCCAACTAGCGCCCCTGACACGATAGCGTGCGCCACGGAGTTTCCGCCGAAGCGCTTGGCGCCATGCACCCCGCCCACGGCCTCGCCCGCGGCGAACAGGCCGGGCAGCTCCGTCCTCCCCCGGATCCCCACCTTGACCCCGCCCGCGAACAGGTTGGCCCGCACCCCGAAAATCAGAAACTCCTTTCGCGGATCAACACCATGCTGCAGGAGTGCCTGATACAGGAACGGATATCGGTCCTCCCACACGTCCATAGGAACCGCGCTGGCGTCGAGCCAGACGCCCCCTTGGATACCCCGTCCCCCCTCAACCTCTGCGGCGAGGAGGCGTGGCATGTCCTCTCGGAAAGAGGCTTCTTCTCCCTGAGGATTATGCTTGAGGACGAAGCGGTCCCCCTCGGTGTTCCGTAATACTCCCCCATAACTGAAGAGATCCGGCGGCAGGTTAGTAGGCATATCGGGATACAGGAGGCGACACGGATTGAACTCCACGAACTCCATATCGCGCAACGTGGCCCCTGCCTCCAGGGCCAGGGTGAACGAATCCCCGGTGAGATCAGGACTGTTCGAAGTCTGGGCATACAGCCACGCCCCCCCACCACTTGCGAGGACGACCGCCCGTGCGGGGAAAAGAATAAATTCCCCGGTCCTCAGATCCACGCCGACGGCTCCAAAGACTTGCCCTTCGTGAAGGACCAACGTGATGATGGCAACGTGATTCACCATCTCCACCCCGCGCCGGCTGGCTTCAACTGCGAGGGGTTGCGTCAGCGCCATTCCCCTGACGGCAAAGTCGTAGCCGGTGTAATCCGGCTCGACTCCGCTCGGGAGGACGGCGTCCGGGCCCTTGCCCAGCAGAAAGTCCCCCTTCTTGATATGCAGCTTCACGCCAAAATCTTCGAGGGAGGAAATTTCCTCGCCGGCGTGGGTCACCAGTTCCTCGACCAGTGCCTCGTCATTCAGGAACTTGCCGACGGCCATCGTCTCCTTGAAGTGATTCTCGACCGCCCCGGGGGGATCAGTGGAAAGGGCAGCGATCATCGAACAGCCCGCATACATAGTGCTCCCGCTCCGCCCGGCCTCCTCCTTACAGCACAAAACAACGTCAGAAACCACCTCTCTCGCCGCGATGGCCGCCCTGAGGGCGGCTCCCCCACCTCCGATCACGAGGACGTCACATGGCTGTCTGGTCTGCATCGTTCCTCTACTCGATCATGGGAATTGGTCTGTCGGGTGAGGATCAGTCCAAGGCGTTGCGGGCAAACAGCTCCTCAAACGCGGGCTTCCTACCGATGAGGTGCTGTTCGGAGAGGTATTGGACGTAGGTCTCAAGGACATGCTGGTTTGCCTTGAGGCCGTATGGCCAGAAGTCCTGCCCCATGATTTTCCAGAGCTCCTCCACATGAGTATCCAACCATGGGACTGTGTAACGCAATCGCTCTAGAGTATCGCTCAGATCCCGATAGCAGATCTCCTTGGCTTGCACGAACGCGCGATACAGGCTCGACGCAACCCACGGATGTTTGTCATAGATCTCCTGCTTGATGACAACCAGGTGCAGGATGGGAAAAATCCGGGTCCGCTGATAATACTCGCGCTCCACGGCTTTCGGGTCAGGAAAGAGTCGGCGGACGTGGGGATGATCGCCACGAAACTTTGGTGGTATGGTGGGGGCGATCAGGGCGTCGATCTCGCCATCCTCGAGCCGATCCGGCAACAACTTGCCCGGAGGAAAAAGCGTCACCCGCATCTCGGGGGACAGGTCGAGCCCCACCTCCGCCCGGCCGGTGTACCAGTGCACCTCTCGCGGATCTACGCCGTATTCGTGCTGCAGAATCCCCCGCGCCCATACCGCGATCGACATCTGAAACTGCCCAGATCCGACCCGTTTTCCTTTGAGATCCTGCGGTTGGTGGATATCGGCCTTCTTATGCACGAAGATCGCGCCGTGGGGAAAACCGCGGGAGAGAAAAACCGGAATGGCAATGTACGGCGCCTCGCCCCGGGTCCGGAGGACCGTGTAGGTGCCGAGGGTCATTTCCGAGGCGTCAAACTCCTGGTATCTGACCATTGGCCAGACCGAGTGATCTGGGGAGTACGGCAGGACATTGAGATCAATCCCGGCCGGCTCCACCGTTCTCAGCATGAGTGGTTTGACCCGGTCGTAGTCGAGGCAGGCTAATGTGAGGGGAAGCTTGCTCACCGGGTAAGGCCTGTCAGGAGTTCACCCTGCAGCGCCTCCTTAAAATGGGGCATGACCTCCTGGGCAAAAAGTTCCATCGACTTGAGACAGAGCTTGTGGTCCATAGTGATGAAGTTCAGGGTACACAGGAGATAGGTGACCCCCACCGTTTGCAGCTCCTTGATCCTTTCGATCACCAGACCCGGGTCACCAAAGATGCAGAAATCCTCCAGAAATCGTTCTAGCTTGAACCCTTTCTCGCCATACTTCCCCTGAAGGGCCGCTTTCAGATCCGGCGCCTTATGCTGAATAAACGACCAGAAGCACTCAGCCATTTCCTGCTGTGCCTTCGCATTCGACTCGCCAACATACAGGAACCGGTTCACCGGCAGATCCATGCCGACACCATTATGGCCGGATTCCCCGAACGTCTGCCAGTAGAAGGCGAGGCTCTCTTTCAGCTCTCGCGGAGTTTGGAGCGCCCCGATAAAGACCGGATATCCCTTCTGGGCCGCAAAGGCCATGGTGTGGCGGCTCACGGCGACAAGATAGATCGGAGGGCGAGGTTTCTGGACCGGCTTGGGCAGGACGGAGACCTCAGGGATCTGGTAGTACTGGCCTTCGTACGCGAACCGGTCGGAGGTCCACGCCTTGACGATGATTTCCAACGCCTCTTCGAACTGCCCCAGACGTGCGTCCTCCACTGGCCGTTCAAAAATCTGGTGGAACCGCTCGTCCAATCCGGCGCGGGTCACTCCCAGATCGAGGCGACCTCCGCTGAGGAGATCCAGCGTGGCCGCATCTTCGGCGATGTGAATCGGATGGTCCAAGGCGAGGATGCGCCCCGCCGTCCCAATCCGGATCCGGTGGGTCTTCGCCGCCATAGCCGCCGCGGCGTGGAAGGGAGAGGAGTACAGGAGCTCACTATGTTCGAAGTGACGCTCTCCCAGCCAGACCCCGTCGAAACCGAGCTCCTCGGCGAGCTGGACCTGTTCCAAGATGTCTTGATACGTCCCAGACTCGGTTCCCATGATGAACCAGCCAAACCGCATCGACGTCACCCCTTTCCCCTGGTTTCTTCCGCGCTGCCGGATCCCCTCACCCTCTCCAAAAGGGGAACAGTTGCTTTATCTAATGTGGGGCATAACGTACTTCACAAAACGTTCCATCGACTTCTGGCACCGTTCGTGATCGATCGTGTAATAGTTGAAGGTACAAATGATATGCCGGAGATCGAGCTCTTGCTTGAGCGCATTGATCTTCTTGATGCAGGTGTCCGGATCGCCAAAGATGCAGACCTCCTCATAGAGCCACTCGGGCGTGATCTCCTCCTGCGCACGGAACAGATAGTCCCGGATGGCCGTTGCACCCCGATGGATAAAGGCGTTCAGAGCGTCCCGGGTTTCATCGATCGCCTGCTGGTTCGACTCGGCGACGTACAGAAACCGATTCACCGGAAGCTCGATCTCGCGCGCGGGAAACCCGTGATCCGAGAGGAGCCTGTAATACTCCTCTTGGGTCCGCTTCACGATCGAGACCGGCTGCGCGCCCGCCAGGATGAGGGGAAAGCCGCGCTTCGCCCCAAATTTGAAGGTTTCGCCGCTGATGCCGACGAGGTAGATCGGGGGATGCGGTTTCTGCACCGGCTTGGGATATACCGAAACGTCGGGAATGCTGTAATATGTGCCGTCGTACGAGAACTGCGGCAAAGTCCAGGCCTTGATGAGGATCTCCACGCACTCCTCGAACCGGCCTCGCGCCTCTTCCGTCGTCACCCCGAAGGTGAGCTCGTAGAGCTCGTTTTCACCCACCCGGGCGATCCCCAGATCCAACCGCCCATTGCTGATCACATCGACAGTCGCACCGTCCTCCGCAATGTGGATGGGGTGGTCCAGGGGAAGGATCCGCGAGGCGATGCCGATCCGGATATGCTTGGTGCGGGCGGCGACATATGAGGCAGCCACGAGCGGTGAAGTAAAGAAGTTCCGCCCCTGGTGATCAGGATGAAAGTGCCGCTCCCGGAGCCAGGCGGAATTGAAACCCGTCTCGTCCGCGTACTCAATCTGCTTCAAGAGATCCGTGTGATTCGACGTCCCGGATCCCGTTGCGTAGACACCAATCTTCATGTAAGCCCCCTCCGTGGTGTTTGCCGCTTTCGATAATCGATAGTTTCGGGAGATCGTTGCTCTTGGATGTGTCCAGTGAACACAAGTTGCAGCCTGCCTTATCGCATATCCATAGGCATACTTTGTGCCAAAGCAATGTTATCCTAACTATTTGAATTTTAAGGGAACATTGTTGCTAAGGAGCTGGGTTATTTAACCCAATGGGTCATTTGACCCAACCCTGGTGCCGTTCCAACTATTTGTGCCAACTTTCTCGCTGCACTCGATCACGACCCTTGCAACAAGGCAGGTTGCTCAAATTGGGCCCCTCGATCTTCCTCGGGGTGGTGAGCCTGTCGAACCACTTATCAAGTTGAAACGGTACTAGGAGGGCTTTCGGATCTTGTACTTCCTCATCCGGGAGCGGAGGGTATCCCTGGTAATACCAAGAACGCGGGCTGCTTGACTAGAATTTCCGCCGGTAGATCGAAGGGCTCTTTCAATCAATCGCTTTTCCCACTGGGGCAAGCTTACTCCTTCAGCGGGGAATTGGGCGGCGACATCTGCTTCATCGGCCAGGGGGACTGCTTTCCTCGCCGGCGAAGCACTGATCGAAAGGTCCTTGAGCTGGATAGCCTCTCCTGTGCTCCCAATGATGGCCCGCTCCATGACATGCCTCAGTTCCCGCACATTCCCGGGCCACGTGTACTGGGAAAGGGCTACCGCCGCTGCCTCACTCAGGGTGGCGCTCGGCTTGGTGTACCTCGTGCTGAATTTCTCGAGGAAGTACCTCGCCAGCAACAGGATGTCCTCCCCTCGGTCTCGTAAGGGGGGGAGGTGGATCGTCAAGACGGCTAGGCGGTAGTAAAGCTCCTTGCGGAAGGCGCCACTCAGCAATTCCGCTTCCAGGTCCTTGTTGGTCGCCGCCATGATCCGCACATCGACCGTTCGATCCTTCACACTCCCGATCCGCCGGATTTTTCGCTCCTCGATCGTCCTGAGGAGCTTCCCCTGCAGGGAGAGCTCCAGATCGCCGACTTCATCGAGGAAGAGGGTTCCATCTTCGGCCGCCTCGAAGAGGCCCATCTTTGACTCACGCGCGTCGGTAAACGCCCCCTTTTCATGACCAAATAGCTCGCTCTCGACCAGGGTCGGCGGCAACGCCGTGCAGTCGATATCGATGAAGGGCCCGGAAGAGCGGAGGCTGTTGACATGAATGGCCCTGGCCACCAACCCCTTCCCCGTTCCCGTCTCCCCGGTGATGAGGATGGTCGGAGCCCCCTCCAGCGAAGCAATTTGCTCCAGTTGTCGAAATACCTGGTGCATCGGTTCACACTTTCCTATCAGGCCTTCGAACGATGCACTCCGCACCTCTCGCTCGCGGTAGTACGATACTTCTTGTCTGAGGCGGAGGTCTCCGTGGGCCCGTTCTATCAGAATCTTGAGCTCGTCCAAGTCGATCGGCTTCTTCAAGTAGTCAAACGCACCAAGTTTCATGGCCTCGACAGCCCCTTCGATGGAGCCATACGCGGTCATCAAGACGACGCAGATGCGTGAATCGAATTCCCGGATCTTTTTAAACAGCTCGATGCCACTCACTTTGGGGAGCCGGACGTCCAAGAAGACCAGGTCGGGACGGATCTCCGGGAGCAGCTTCAGGGCGGCTTCCCCATCCTCGGCCACCTCGGCCTCGTACCCCTGGTCACGCAGAAAGAGCTTGATCGATCTGGCCAGGGTCCTTTCGTCGTCAACGATGAGCACGGTGAAGTATCCCATAGCTACTCTCGAGGCGCCTCATCATCCGAGACGATGGGCAGGGTAATCCGTACAGATGTCCCGGCATTCTCGTGGCTAGAAACGGTGAGGGTTCCTCCGCTCTGCTCCACTAATCGCTTTGCGATGGCTAACCCCAAGCCCGTTCCGTCCGCCTTCGTCGTAAAGAAGGGCTCGCAGACGCGGGACAAGTTGTCCTCAGCAACTCCCTCACCCGTGTCCGCGATGACGATTTCGACATGAGCACTCCCGCTAGTTGGGCCTCCCTGCTCACGAGGGCAAGCGGAGATGGTGAGCATGCCTCCTTTGGGCATCGCTTCTACGGCGTTGGAGATGACTTCGAGCAATGCCAGCTCGATCTGGAAGGGATCGACCCAGACCTCTGGGAGATCCCCAGCATACTCGACCCGGAGCCGGATCTCCTGCTGCGTGAACTTCTCTGAGAAGGTGGGCAAGACGTCCTGGAACAACCTCTCTGGCTTCTCGGCAACTGGACGGTACGGTGATGGCTTGGTGAAATCGAGGAGGTGTGTGATGCGTTTCTCCAGGCGGTCGACTTCGCCAATGACCGATCCGAGCTGCTCACGCATCGGATCTTCCCGAGGCACGCGACGAAAGCTAAGTTGGGTCGCTGCCCGGATGCTCGCCAGGGGATTTCTCAACCCGTGGGCGACCGCCGCCGCCATCTGTCCTAGGGAGGCCAGCTTCTCCGATTGGATCAACTGGTCTTGGGTTTCTTTCAGCTTCTGCGTCATGGTGGTAAAGGAGCGGGCGAGCTCGCCGATCTCGTCTCTAGATCGCACCGCGATCGTATGGTCCAGGCGTCCCCCACCCACGATATCCATCGCCCGCTTGAGTTCCTCCACGGGTCGGGCGAGGTTGCGGGAGATCAGCAGGGAGAAGAGGACTCCGAACACTATGAAGGAAACCACGGTCAAAATCAGGATCATCCGCGTGGAGTGCTCGATGTCCTCGAGCCGCTGAAAGGCGTTCTTGACATGATGGGCCCTGGCGGTTCGGTAGATCAGCGTCATTTTCTTTTCGATGTCCGGAAGGAGACGGCCGTCGAGCTCCCCGCGAACGAGTTGAATCGCCTCCTCCTTCCGCTGCATTTCGTATAAGGTGAAAGCCCTCTGGGCAAGGTCGCTGACCTCGTCGTGCAGCCGCTCAAGATCCATCGCCAGCTTAACATCCTGCGGATGCGAAATGGCCCGTTTCCATTCTTCCATCAGTTCATAGATCGCGCGATCCAGCCATTCGAATTCCGTCTTCCCCCCCGGATCCCAACCCGTGAGGTAATCGCGGATGTCGCGGATCTGCCACAAGATCGCGGATTCCAATTCAGAAAAGATCTGGGCCTTGCCCATGCCAATCTGCAGCTGCTCGAGGGCTACATTCTCCTCTCGGACGGTCCACCAGGTGAGGCCGCCGATGACCAGCAAGGGGAGGACCATAATAGAGAAAGCCGCGAGCAGCTTTTGCCTGAGCGTCATGTCTTTATCGTATCCTTACTCAACAGGGGGAGAGAAGGGCGGCGTGTGCCAGGACGGCGGCTGACCGGAGGGAGGCAATGCCTTATGAAAGTTAACGGACCCGATCGGGAAAATCTCGGTTCTCCGCCGTGATGGCGAGCTTCTTGACCTCGAGCACGAATGCCGCAAGATGCCCCGACAGCGCATCGAGCAACTTCAGCCCCTTGTCGCGGCTGGCCTGGGAGGGCCGCTCCTCCGCCCCCGCCGGGGGGTCAACGAATTCGTAGTCTTCCATCGCAATCCAGATGTTCTCCTGTCCCTGAAACCCCAGCGCCATCCCTGTCCCGGGGCGCTTCGAAAACGCAGGGCCGAGCCACTTTGGGGCGTGGATGGTAAAAGTTCGTGCGTAGTCCTCCGGTCGTCCAGCCTCCTCCGGATCTAGCAGAGCCAGGGTCATGGATGCCTCGAGGTCACCTGCCATCTGGTCTTCCGGACACTCCAGGATCCGCTGCGCCTCGGGAGTCTCACGCCCCCCGTAGAAAGCCGCGAAAGCGCCGGTCCGATTCCGAAGGGCAAAGAGCACCTCCTCCGCGTTCGTCACGTTGAAGCTGTGGAATGAAACGAAGATGATTTTATTAAACCCGTGGAAGATGAGGCTACGGCCGATGTCCAGCAGGAGTCTCCGATAGGTCTCTACTGCAAGCGAGATGGTGCCGGTCCCTTCATTCGCCTTACCCATGTGATGGGGCGTGTACCCGAATGGCATCACCGGCGTGTGGAGCACGTCCGCCTGGCGAGCGGCCCGCTCGACCACACTCTTGGTCACCATCCCATCGAGTCCGAGAGGGGTGTACGGATTTCCATGGCGCTCGCAACTGCCGACTGGAATGAGGATCGTATCTCCTCCTTCAGTCTTCAGTTTTTCCCGAACCGCCCACCACCCTAACTTCTGGATGTTGAGCACCGGCCCGACCTCCTCCGTACCCATGACCCCTCCCGTGTTTTAAACCAGATTCGTAATTTCAGACCTCTTCGCACACCTGTCGTACCATGCAGCCCTAGGGTTGTCAAGCTGTGCTCGGAGGCGTGAGTTGCTTGAAGGAAGCTTATCTGATATAGAGCGACGAGCAAGCGGTGACGTGGAGGATCGAATCCGTGTTGAACTCGGTCCTCGGTGAGAATGGAGAACGCTTGACGTGGGAGCGAGCCTGATCGAGTTCAGGGGGGTCGATCTCGGGTACGGCCTCACCCGGGTCTTTCACGACCTCAGCTTCACCATCGAAGAGGGGGATTTCTTCGCCGGCGTCGGGCCGAACGGGGCGGGGAAGACGACCATCCTGAAGGCCATCCTGGGGATCCTCAAACCCCAGCAGGGCCAGATCCGTTTTACACAGACAAAGGCCGGACCACTCACCTTCGGTTACGTGCCCCAAGAGAGGGACCTGGACCCGATCTTCCCCCTCTCGGCCCTCGAAGTCGTCCTGATGGGCCGGACCAAGCGTTTAGGTCCCTGGAGGAGGCCTGGGAAGGAGGACCAGACAATCGCCCTCACGAGCCTGGACCAGGCGGGGATCGCCCACCTGGCCCAGATGCCTTTTCAGGAGCTGTCGGGAGGCCAAAAACAGCGAGTCCTCATCGCACGGGCCCTGGCGGGTGAGCCCGATGTGCTCGTTCTGGACGAGCCGACCGCCGGGATGGACCTGCCGTCCGAACGAAGCATTATGGATCTGTTGGGACAGCTTCACGACGCAGCGCGGCTGACGATCGTGATGGTGACCCATAATCTGAACGTCGTCGCCAACTATGCCAAGCAGCTTGCCATCATCGACTGTAAGCGAGGACTCTTTGTCCTCGGCGCCATCAAGGAGATCCTGACCGATGAGAACCTAACACGCCTATACAGCGTTGCGGTACGGGTCCAAGAAATCGAGGGGAGGAAAATAATCCTGACAGGAGGTGAGCCATGATCGAGATACTCCAGCAGCCTTTCTTTCAAAACGCCCTGATGGCCGGGATCGTGGTGGCGTTGATGTGCTCCTTCCTCGGGGTGTACGTCCTGTTGAAGCGGGTCGTCTTTGTTGGCTTTGCCCTGTCACACATCGCCTCGGCCGGTGTTGCCTTTGCCTTGCTTCTCGGGACAAGTCCCCTCCTCTCCGCCCTCGCCTTCAGCCTGGGCGGGGTCGCCTTTTTCTCCCAGGTTCCTGCCCGCCGCAAGGTGCCGATGGAAGCAGTAATCGGGGCAAGCTACATCCTCGCCGCGGCCGTCGCGATCATCTGCGTTGCCAAGTATCCCGTCGGGGAGGCCCGGACCCTCCGCATCCTCTTCGGAAACATTCTGTCGGTCGAGACGGGCGAGCTCGTCATCCTTGCCCTTGTTTTCATCCTCATCGCCGTGGTCCATTTCCTCTTTTACAAGGAGTTTCTCTTCGTCTCCTTCGACTTCGAGACAGCCCAGGCCCACGGCCTCAACGCCCGCTTCTGGAACCTCCTGCTCTACCTCACCTTAGGGATCGCCATCGCTGCCGCCATCCGGTCGATGGGGGTCCTGCTGGTCTTTGCCTTTCTGGTGGCCCCGCCGATCACTGCCAGGCTCCTTGCCGACCGCATGGAGCGCATGTTCCTCCTGGCCATGGCCTTCGGCGCCCTCTCGGTCCCCATCGGTCTCTACTTCGCATTCGTCATTGACCTGCCGACGGGGACCGCCATTGCAGCCACCACCATGGCCATCCTCCTCCTGGTTTTGCTGGTAACATCGCTCCTCGCCACGGCCCGCCTTCGGCGGGTCGCCGCCCTCGTCGCGGTCGGGGCGTTCATCCTGAGTCCTCCCCATCTTGCGCTCGCTACCAGCCAGCAGGATGATATTAAAAAGCTCCAGCAAGAGATGGAGAGCCTCAAGGAGACGATCCGTAAGCTGCAAGAGCAGATGGAGGCGCAGGCAGAGATCATCCACCACCAGCAGGCAACCGCGCCGCAGGCCCAGTCACCTCCTTCAAAACCCAACCCCCCTCCCCCACCAGCTCCCGAGGAGCAGCAATCCGGGATCCTTCGGCAACTCGGAGGCCTGGTTTTCAATCCCGAGATGCGGGTCGAGGGGAATTTCATCTTTAATAACACCTGGGGAAGAAATCGGGACCCGGAAGCCGACGGATTTGCGTCGGACCGCTTTAGTATCAAGGAGGTCGAGCTCGGGTTCCGTTCAGAGATCGATCCCTTCGCCCGGTTTGAGGCGATCATTTCGGCCAAGAACCTCCTTACGTTTGGCGAGGATGGAGAGCGAAGCGTCAATGCGGAGGTCGAATTGGAGGAAGCCCTCCTCACCCTCACCCGTCTCCCCCTGGGCCTTCAGGCCAACCTGGGGCTCTTTCGCACCCGTTTCGGGGAGTTCAACGACGGTGACCCCGATGAGCTCCCGGAGGTCGATTCCCCGAACGTCATCGTCAACCTCTTCGGCAATGAGGGGGAAGGGTGGGTGGATACCGGGATCGCCGCCAACTATCAGCTCGCCAACCCCTGGACCGACGATATGACCCACGTCCTCTGGTTCGGGATCTTCAACGGGGACAACGATGTCGCCTTCCAGGGGGGTGCGTTCGACCGGCCGGTCTGGTTCGGCCGGTTCGAGACGTTCTACGAGGTGAGCTCCAGCGCCGGGGCGGAGCTTGGCCTTGCCTTCGCCCAGGGGCATCGTGAGGAAGAAGCCATGACCCTTCGCACGACGTTAGCCAACGTCCACTTCGAGTTCGACTACCGGGACCCGGTCCTGGTTTACGGCAAGGGCTTTAACTTCTTGGGAGAGTTCTTCCTCTCCGACATTGAAGATGTGAACGGAGGGACCACTCGGAGCTACGGAGGCTACGCCCTTGGCCAATACCTGTTCGCCCGGGGGTGGTCCATCGGCGCCCGCTTTGATTATTCGCAGTGCCCGGGCTTCGAAAACTCCATCTGTCGTAATAATTTTGAAGATCCCGATCTGCCATTCGTCCCAGGCGACGGTCGGGAGTGGGCGATCTCGCCCATTCTGATTTATCAACCAAGTCGGTTCCTCCAGTTCCGGGCACAGTACAAGCACACGAACCGAGACTTTGATAAGAACTCGGATGAAATCATGCTGCAGGCCCTGTTCATCGCCGGGTTTGAGCGGCCCGAACCGTTCTAGTACCGATGACCGACGACCGACGACAAGAAAGTGACTGGTGGCTAGTGGCTGGTGGTTTTCACCAAATCACCTACCATCAATAGCCTGTGAACTATGAATGGTGAACTGTGAGCCGCTTTGACGGAGAGAGATTGATGAGGAAATTGCTGCGGACAAGTTTAAGGCTGTGGCTTGCGTGTCTTATCGGAGCCCTGCTCCTCGGCTTACCGGCCGAGGTGGCGGCCAAGAAGATCCGGGTCATGGGCAGCTCCTCCGATATGATTGCGATTGCCCAAGAGATCGCGAAGGACCGCATGACGGGCTACAGCCCCTTCGCCGGCAACCAGGAGCCAGAACTCTTTATTGAGGAGGTCTTCCCGAGCTGGGCCATGCGTGCGGCGAGGGCGGACCTCTACATCCAGATCGGCCTCTTTGCCGACATTTGGGCAAAGACACTCCTCGTCGACTCACGGAATCATCGGGTCTTTCCCGGTGAAGTCGGCCACGTGGACGCTTCGAAAGGAGTCCAAGTCCTTGAGGTCCCCACGTGGAAGATCGACCGGTCCCGGGGCGAGATCCACATCCAAGGCAACCCGCACTATCTTCTAGATCCGCTCAACGCCAAGGTCGTTGCCGATAACATCCTCCGGGGGCTTATCCGGATCTCGCCGGAGAACACCGATTTCTTCCAAAAAAATGCTAACGACTTCAAGGCGAGAGTCGATCGGGCGATGGAGCGCTGGCAACAGAAAGCCCGGCCACTCAGGGGAAAGAAGGTAGCCGCCTACCACAAGACCTGGTCCTACCTGGCCCACCGCTTTGGATTCGAGGTGGTCGGCTACTGCGAGCCCAAGCCCGGCATCGAACCCTCTCCCCGAGAGCTCCATGACCTGATCGAGACCATGAAACGCGAAAAGGCCACCCTGATCATCCACGCACCGGCCTATAGCCCCCGAATTCCCGAGTTCGTCGCCGGCCAGGTCGGCGGCAAGGTCCTGAAGTTACCGGCGCATGTGGGTGGGGTTCCTGAGGCGAAGGATTACTTCGCCCTCTTTGACTATTTGCTTGGGGCTTTGACGGAGGGACTCCAATGATTTCTCGTGCGCTCCCTCTCCTCGTGCTAGCTCTGGCGGTGGTAGGGTGCGCCAGTACACCAAAAACCGCGTCCAAAGATTCCGGCCCTGCCAAGAAGTCTCCAAGTCCCAACCGGTTTCCCCTGAAGATCGCTCTGTACATGGACGATGACTTCCGCCAGCACACCTATCGCGAGAGAAGTTTCAGTGTCCCCCTCGGCGAATGGCTTTCCCGGGAGCTGCCCTCCTCCCTTGAACCTCTTTTTGCAGAGATTCACGTGGTCCCCGATCAGACTACACTCGATGCTGAAAAAAAGAAATATCAGGCCGTGCTCCGTCCCCAGATACGCTTTGCGAGCTACCACCCCCTCTTCCGTGAGCGAAGGACGCTCCTTGAGCCCGAGGGCAAGGTCCGGATATACACTGACTGGACCCTCTCGGATCCTGCTGGTCGGAAGATCTGGATCCGAGAGATCGTAGGGCGAGGGGAAGGCGATGACAAAAGTCGTTCCCGTCTCGAAGCAGCGGTTCAGGCAGCAATGGCTGACCTCTTCAAGAAACTCCACATAGCCCTGACGACTTCAACCCGGGTTTACAACTATGCATACGGCTCGCCGCAGCGATAAGCTCCTCCCCGAACGTGATACATTGCCAGGATCAATTTAGCCTTCCGACTTCCGATTGGCACCCGTGGCTTTTACGGCAAGCGAGCTCCCTACCTCAAAGGGGCCTTTCCCCTCAATAACTTATCCCTTGCGGAGTCCGTCACCCGCCGGGGGCATTGAGAGCCGGTGCTTGACACCCCCATCCCAAAAATGGATACTTTAGGCCCCTTCGGGGGACCGCTTATTTTGGGGAACTCACATGAGTGATGAAAAGAAGACAAAGGACCAACTCATAGATGAACTGGCAGGCATGCGCCAACGGCTTACCGCATTGGAAGCATTGGAAACCGAGCGTATGCGGGCGGAGGAGGCCCTGCATCAGAAGACCGCATTCGTGCAATTGCTCCAACAGGTCGCGGTCGCTGCGAACGAGGCGGCGACCATGGAGGAGGTGTTACAGTACGCCCTCGATCAGGTCTGTGCGCATACGGGGTGGCCGGTCGGCGACGTGTATCTCCTGGCTGACCATGGCCGGGATGAACTGGTGCCCACGGGCATCTGGCATCTCGAAGACCCAGCACGCTTTGCGACGTTTCGGCAGGTGACCGATGTGACCCACTTCGCCCGGGGCGTGGGCTTGCCGGGACGGGTGTTCGCCAGCGGCAAGCCCGCGTGGATCATCGATGTGACCAAGGACCCGAATTTTCCCAGGGCGAAATTAGCCCAGGACATTGGTGTCAAAGCGGGGTTCGCGTTCCCGGTGTTGGTAGGGACCGAAGTGGTGGCTGTGCTCGAGTTCTTCTCCGCCGAGGCCATCGAACCCGACGAGCCGTTATTGGACATGATGGCTCAGGTGGGGACGCAGCTCGGGCGGGTGATTGAGCGCACGCGGGCGGAGGAGGCACTCCAGAAGGCATATGATGAGCTGGAAAATCGGGTGGAGGAGCGCACCGCAGAACTGAAAGAGGCTCGCGAGCGGTTACAATACCTGTTCGCTGTCAGTCCCGCGATCATATACA
>JAPUFX010000123.1 GCA_027293415.1 Candidatus Methylomirabilota bacterium | reverse complement strand
TTCATCATTTTCCTCCTCGTCCTCGTCGTTCAGGTCCTCGTCTTCGTCGTCTTCGTCGTCCCTAGCCGGACGTTTCCGTTCCGGCACCCATAGCCCCGCTGACTATGCTATGACTATGCTGCTCCATACAGGATAGGCGTGATGTACGGGATTTGCGACCCCTGAAACCTCATATATAGTCCCGTATATGCGTTTCTAACCCGTACATCACGCCCCTAGCGAGAACAGGAGCTTCAGCTGGCCGGCGGCGGCGCGGCGCAGACGCTCGCAGGAGCCTTTCCAAACATAGAAGACGTCTCCTACTATGTAGCTCGAGTGTAATGAGTCCCCTTCCGGGTGGTTAAAACCAGCCCAGCGCCGGTTTAAGGCTGCTCGTGTGGCAGCGAGCGGAATCCTCGTAGGTTCGTACAACCCAGAGTTCTCCTTGACTAACTAACTCCCACCCCTAGCGTACCCGGCGCTAGGGGACTCATTTTCGGGCCATAATTGCATCAGCGAAAGTACAACATTCTGCGATCTTTGAGGACTTTCTTTCCAGCGGGTGTATTCCAGAGCATCACGCCGTTAGGTTGTCGCCCTATGGACCAGAAGGAGCGCGCGGTCGAGTTATTCAAGCAGGCCTACCAGTCCCAGGTAGGCGGCGATCTCGATCGCGCGGTCGAGCTCTATACGGGTTCGATCTCACTTCACCCCAGTGCCGAGGCTCACACGTTCCTCGGGTGGACCTACAGCTTCATGGGCCGGCTGGACGACGCAATCGCGGAGTGCGAAAGGGCGATCGCCACCGACCCGACGTTCGGAAATCCGTACAACGACATCGGCGCCTATCTGCTGCAGTTGAGCAGACCCAACGACGCCGTACCGTGGCTGAAGAAGGCGCTCGATGCGCCGCGCTATGCATCCTATCATTTCGCTCACATGAATCTTGGGCGCGCGTATTCGCAGCTCGGTGAGTGGGATGAAGCGCGCCGGTCGTTCAAGGCAGCCCTGGAGATTGAGCCCAACTATCCACCGGCCCGCCGGGCGCTGACGCAGCTGATCGCTCGCAGCAACTAGCGGCCCTTGAATTCAGCGGGCCTCTTCTCAAGGAACGCTGAAACGCCCTCCGCTATGTCGGTCCCAAAGCCGACAGCGTCGAAATCCTCAGCTGACACTCCGTAGAACAGGTCGCACAATGGCCCGCCGCCGACGAGCGGGCGTACAGGCAGAGACAAACCCGAGCTGGTTTCGTGATTTTCGTAAGCGACCCGAGCCCCGCGCTCAGTATGTCCAACTTCGCAGCCATGCTTGTTTGCGCGGATCTCATCGCGAACGCGTTCGGTCTCCACCTCCCTAAGACCACCTTCAACGTCGGCCGATTTCCGGGCGCTCTGAGCTCAGCACGCGATCGTACAGCGCCTCCCAAAATCTGGCTCGGAGAGCCAGCGACCTCTCGGCAGCCATGCGGATCCTTTCTTGATCACCCTTCGACCGCGCGTTAAGCACCAGGGCGTTCCGCAGCAGTTCGCCATGCTTCTCGTCCGCCTCCACGTGCTGGGTAAAATAGGTAGTGTCGAGGGGTACCTTGTGGCGCTGCTGGTACCGTTTCAGCCCCTCGATCAGCGGGAGAAACATGACGGGGATCGCCCACTCGTGCCCCGGCCCCACGGCGCCCAGGGCTGACAGGAAGCTCGCCGCCATCCGTAGGTGCTGGTCAATGAACTCCTTCGTCTCGCGGAAGAGGACCAGGTCCCGCTCCAGTGTGTGGGCCAACTCCTCGTCCGGCAGCATCGGATCGAGGCCGAGGACCTCCGTGATCCCGGCGGAGCGGAGGAACCGGCGATACAGCGAGGGATGGTCTTCACCACGGACCGCTTCCCCGTATTCCTCGTAAAGGTTCTCGGCGATGAACGATTTGACCCGCCAATCGTCCACGGAGCGGGTCGGCGCACATACCAGGGCGTGCTCGAGATAGCGTGTAAAATTATTGACCAGTTGATAGTGCTGGATCCCGTAGGCGATGAGCTGCGTGCGGGTGAACTCTCCCTGGGCAAAGGCCACGAGGAAGCGGTTCCGGAGGGCGGGCGAGGGGGGAACGCCCTTAGCGGGATCCCCAAAGACGACGGCCGCCAGAACCTCTACGAAACGCTCCGGTTTAAGCGGAAGCAGAGAGGTGGCGTCATCCTTGTTGGCATCGTCCCGCGCAGGTGAGTCGAGCGGACGCATACGAACTCCCAGACTGCTGCCTCATTTAGCGCGCCGGGTAGAGCTGGTACAGCATTACATATACAACGACGCCGCTCACAGAGACATAGAGCCAGATCGGAAGGGTCCAGCGGGCAATCTTCACGTGTTTGCCAAACTGTGCGTTTAAGCCACGATAGATCGTGGTTAATGCTAAGGGGACGATGAGCGCGGCGAGGCAGATGTGAGTGACGAGGAGGGTGAAGTAGACCGGCCGAATCCAGCCCTGGCCGGAAAAGGGGGTCGAGCCCACCTGGTAGTGATGTATCAGATAAGACACCAGAAAGAGGCACGAGACGCCGAAGGCTGTCACCATGCAGATCTTGTGGCGAGTGACCTTTTTCCGGCGGATGAAGAGATACCCCACCGTGAGGAGTACGGCGCTCGTCCCGTTGAGAAAGGCGTTCACAGCGGGGAGGCCGGAAATCGTACCACCGCCCTCGAACTGGGCCTGGCGACCCAACAGAATGAACGCCACACCCAGGAGGACGACAATAGAGACGAGCCCGATGCCTGGGAGAACCAACCGATCTTTCATATCGTCATCACCGCGAGACCGCCACTCACCGCATGGGATGGCCCCCAGTTCATGCCCGATGGAGGCGCCCCACCGAACGTGTGAGTCTCTGAAGAGCTTACTCCCGGACGTTACCCATGAGAGTCACGTTAGGGGTTGGCAGGACCGGAAACGGAGACCACCGTTCTTTTTCGCGAATATCCCCCGGGATGAGCGGCGAACCGACAATCAAGAAGGGGGCACCCCCGGCAGCAATCACTCAGGGGCTGTGGAGTGCTCAGCGGTTTCCGTTACCGTCGTCTTGTGAGGGACTGCGGTGTGGTCGGGAACGAGCATCAACAGCAAAAAGACGCATAGAATCAATGGAGTCAGGGCGATAAGGCCCAGCGTTCGCGGTTCGAATCTCAGGTGCATGAAGTACATCGCCACCAGCAACGCCTTGGTCAGCGCCAAACCAACAAGGAGAATGGCGATCACCATCTTCGCCATCGGCGCATAGATGACCGCGATCTCGGCAACCGTCAGCACCGCCAGCCAGATCATAATGAGCCAGTATCTAGGCATCTTGTGAGCCGTTGCCAATCCCCGACCCTCCCTTACAGCAGGTAGACAAAGGTAAAGACCAGGATCCACACCAGATCCACGAAGTGCCAGTACAGGGCAGCAATCTCGATATGGTTCGCAGCATCCCGCGGCAAACGCCCCCGGAGCCCCTGGATCAGATAGCAGGAGAGATAAATGACGCCTCCGGTCACATGCGCCCCATGAAACCCCGTAATGACGAAGAACGTCGTCCCGAACAGGGAGGCCCCCCACTTATTGGCGGTGAAGCCCAGCCCTTCGTGTATCAGGTGCGTCCATTCATAGGCCTGCAAGCTCAGAAATATGACCCCACTCAAGACGGTCAAGGCGAGGAAGATCTTGAACCATAACTGATCACCGTGTTGGATCGACGCCAGCGAATACACCATGGTGACACTACTGACGATCAGCAGGAAAGTCATAAAGGCCGTGAGATTGATCCCGAGGACGCTTGCGGGGACAGGCCAGTCGACGCTGCTGTACCGAAGGACACCGTATCCGGCCAGCAGGGCCCCAAAGGACATGGCGTCCCCGGCCAGGAAGACCCACATCCCGAGTTTGCCCCAACTCTCTGGAGTCAGGGGTGACTCTGCAGGTTCAACAGAGGGATGTGCAGTAGCAACTTGACTCAATATTCACCCTCCTTTTGTATCCACGCGAGACCCTGGCCGGACGCCTTTTTCCTCCGGTGTCCGAGTGCACGCCGGTAGGTGTAGATCAGCCACCCGCCGATCGCACCCACGACGGCATATGGCATCAGGATGAGAAAAAGGATACTCCACTTAAAGCCCGCGCCCGGGTCTGTGCCCATCGCGGAGCCCCCACAGACGGAACAGGCGTGCGCGGTAACGGAACTCAGGAAGACCGCTACCACAATTCCCAGTGCAAGGACCGCGCATCGCCCCATGACCGATTTCCACGCGTTAAGGAGCATTCGGATCAGTCCCCCCGCAGGTCACAGCTTGCTCCGAAGGGTCAGCTCAAGTACACCAGCGTGAAGAGAACGGGCCAAAGGCCTACCACGAAGTACCAGTACATCCCGCAGAGCGTGAGGTTGATGTGTCTCTCAGCCGAGAATCGGTTGCGCCCCGCCCCGGCAAGCACGACTAACAGCCAAAGCACCGCGCCGAAGACGTGGACGCCGTGGGTTCCAATCAACGTATAAAACGTGGCCCCGTAGGGGCCGCTCGACAGAGTGAAACCATAGCGCACGAGGCGAATCCACTCGTACCCCTGCACCCCCAAAAAGATCGTCCCAAGGAGAACCGTCCCCAGAAGCCATCGGATAAGCTCCTGCCGGTCCCCACCACGGATGGCAAGGAGGGCGCGCCGCATCGTGTAGGCGCTGAAGAGGAGAATGGCGGTGTTGACGCCGGTCACGCCAACAGGCAGATAGGGCTGGCCGGGCGGAGGCCACATCACGCTCCCGAACCGAAAGACCAGGAAGGCACCGATCAGCCCAGCGAAGAACATCGCCTCTGCCCCCAGGAACATCAACATACCCAATCGGGCGTTGCTGACGGGTGGTCCCCAACGGCCATCGTCCCCCCGGCCGAAGCGGTCCCGAGGGAATTCCGGGGGCGGGCCGTCATCGAAACTTGGGGGAACCGGAGCTCGAATCTCCTCGATCTTGTCGATTACGGTGGTCTCGACTCCCATCTCTCACGACCCTGAACGGCGGCTCGCCGAATGCGCCTGCTAATTCAGCACCAATATACTAATGACTGCGGTGGCGTACAGGACCGCGATCAAAACAAGGAGTATCACCCCTGTGCGCTGGTTCTGGACCTTGGTGTCGCGATCGATAGTACGTCCCTCGAATCTCCTCTGCGTGCCCCGACGATGACTCATTCCTCTCAACCTAAAACGGCACCTTATCCAGTGCCATCAGCCCAAGCTGCGCCGGCAGATACACCAGGGAAGCGAATAAGAGGAGGCGTGCAGACGCCTCCGAGGGGGAAATCGCAAGAAGGATCCCACATCCGAGGAACATGAGCCCCAGCACAATCGCTCCGACGAAATAGACCGGTCCCGCGAGGCCAATGAGCGTCGGTAACAGGCCTACGGCCAGCAGTGCCAGGCAGTTGCTGACAATTTGTCGCCCCGTGCTTCCCCCGTCCGGCTCGACCACCGGCAGCACGCGGATGCCCGCCCGGGCATAGTCGTCCCGATACAGCCGGGCGATGGCCAGGGAATGCGGGATCTGCCAGAGAAATAGGATGCCAAAGAGGATCCAGGCCTCGAGGCCTAGCTCGCCCCGGGCGGCTCCCCAGCCAATTACCGGCGGCAGGGCCCCGGGCACGGCTCCCACCACGCTGCAGAGCGAGGTCTTGCGTTTCAGCGGGGTGTAGAGAAAGAGATAACTCCCCACACTGATGGCAGTGACGAAGGCGCTGAGGACATTGACGGACAAAGCCAGGTACAGGAGTCCGAGCCCGGTGATCGCCACACCGAAACCGAGCGCCTCGATGGGCTGGAGCCGCCCGTCGGGTAAGGGTCGAAGCCGTGTGCGCTTCATCCGCGCATCCACATCTCGCTCGAGGTACTGATTCAACGCTAACGTTCCGCCAGCCGCGAGGGCAATGCCAATAAGCGTATGGACCAGCCGGACATAGTCTGGCGCTCCTACCGAGGCGAGGTAGAAGCCGACGAGGGTGGTGACTAGGACCATCACCACCACGCGGGGTCTTGTCAGCGCCAGAAAGTCCGCCGGGTGCCTCTGCACGCGTGTCACCCCGGTATCCATCGCTCTTATCCTCTCCCTCATGCCTCCGACCTGCCTGTCGAATGGGCGGGGATGAATTCCCAGGCGACTACAGGCACCAGAGAGGCCGACAGTCGAAAGATCCGGAGCGTTAACACGAGGCAGGTGACCAGCATGAGCGCTCCGGTGGCAACGTGCGTGGTGGGGAGCGCCACCAAGGAAAGACGGGGTAAAGCCACCGCAAGGGTGGTGAATTTGCCGAGGTATGACCCCAGACCCAGAACGAGTTGCAGGACCAGCAGTCCGCCCAGCAGAGCGACGGGCCGGACCAGTTTCGGCTGATCTGCTTGACCTCTCAGAATATACCTCGCCAGGTGGAAGATCAAGATGGTCGCCACGGCAGCAAGGAGTAGATGCGCACCAATTCCTACCCCCATGTGTCTCAACGTGGCGCCGAAAATCAGCTGGACATAGATACAACCCAAGGTCAGGAGGGCGAGGCGCCGTAAGCGACTGGCACCCACCGCCGGGGTCTTTGGTGGCTCTTCCCTCCCCTCCTTGGACGTAAAGAAAGCCACACTCACTGTCAGTCCAAAAAAGGCCTGGGCCAGGGCGGCATGAATAATGGCAAGCGTCCGCTCCAGGAAGACCACCCGGAGGCCTCCGAGTACCCCTTGCACAATCACCGCCACCAGAGCGATGACCCCGAGCCAGCGTAGCCATTCTCGCGGCTCCGTGATCCAAAGCCACAAGGCCAAGGTCAGTGTCAAGAAACCAACGCTTGCCCCGATCAGTCGATGACTGTGTTCGTAAAAAATGCCTCCAACCATTTCCGACCATGGATACAGAAACATATTGCGTCCAAACGTGGTCGGCCAGTCCGGCACTGCAAGCCCAGCGCCCGTGCTGGTGACGAGTCCGCCAACACAGATGAGCAGGAACGTGGCCCCTGCTGTCAACAGCGCAAACCGGTGAAGCCACACAGTACCCTGCCGTCGACCGATGTCGAGCGGTTGAAGGGATTCCGCCATCCGGTCCATCCTTTAATTAATGCGCCGCTGCGACGTGCGGCACCAGGGGTCGATCCTGCGGGAGGTAGTCCTCAGCTACCTCGGGGGAGCTGTACTCATACGGGCCGCGGTACACAACCGGGAGTGTCTCGCCCCAGTTGCCGTGCGGTGGCGGCGAGGGCGCACTCCACTCCAGCGTATTCGCCTGCCACGGGTTCAGACCGGCCTGCTTCCCGGCAAAGAGACTCCAGAAGAAATTGATGACGAACGGAATCTGGGCGAGGCCGAGACAGATCGCGCTGATGGTGATAAAGACATTGATCGGCTGGAGCGGCAGTAAGAACTCATACTGCGTCGGGTTATAGATCCGCCGCATCATACCCCCCACGCCGAGGATGTGCATCGGAAAGAAGACACAGTTGAAGGCGACGAAGGTCAGCCAGAAGTGAATCTTCCCCAGCGTCTCGTTCATCATGCGGCCGAACATTTTGGGGAACCAGTAATAGATGCCCGCGAAGATGCCGAAGACGCTCCCGCCAAAGACCACGTAATGGATGTGCGCAACGATGAAGTAGGTATCATGGATGAAGATGTCCACCGGCGTGTTCGCCATGAAGATGCCGCTCAGCCCGCCAATCACGAACATGGAGACGAACGCCAGGGTATTCAGCATCGCCGCCGTAAACACCATCGAGCCACCCCACATGGTGCCCAGCCAGTTGAACGTCTTGATGGCCGACGGCACCGCAATGACCATCGTCGTGATCATGAAGCCGGTGCCGAGCGCCGGGTTCATCCCGCTCTGGAACATGTGGTGACCCCAGACGGCCCAACTGAGAAATGCGATTCCAACTATGGCGTACACCATGGACCGGTAACCAAAGATCGGCTTACGTGAAAAGGTAGAGAGGACATCCGACGCGATCCCCATGGCGGGGAGGATCAGGACGTAGACCTCCGGATGGCCAAAGAACCAGAAGAGGTGCTGCCACAGCAGTGGCTCGCCACCGCCTTTGGGGAGGAAGAAGTACGTCCCGGCCATCCGGTCGAACAAGAGCATGGCCAGGGCGGAGGTGAGCACGGGCAACGCCAGCAAGAGGAGGACCGCCACGACGAAGAGGGTCCAGATGACCAGCGGCAGGCGGAACCAGGTCATGCCCGGTGCCCGCATATTCACGATGGTGGTGATGTAATTAATCGAGCCCATGAGGGAGGAAATGCCGAGGAGGATGAGGCTGATGCACCAGATGTTCTGCCCCCAGTCCACACCCGTGTAGATCGCCTTGGCGGAGAGCGGCGCGTACGCGGTCCAGCCGGTGGCCGCATGCCCGCCGGGCACGAAGAACCCCGTGAGCATCACCACGCCTGCGACCGCGCCAATCCAGAATGAAAGCATGTTCAGCGTGGGAAAGGCCATATCCCTGGCACCGATCATCAGGGGAATGAGGAAGTTCCCGAAACACCCGACCAAGATCGGCATGACCACGAAGAAGATCATGATCGTGGCATGCATGGTGAAGAGCATGTTATAGAACTCCGGCGGAATGATCCCCTCGTACATATAGGGCTCCGGGACCCAACTGAGCCCCGGCACCGCCGTCTCGGGCCAGGCGAGCTGCCACCGCAACATGAGCGCCAGTAGACCTCCTAAGACCATCATGAATAGTCCCAGAAAGAGAAACTGCTTGCCGATCGTTTTGTGGTCCGTGGAGAAGACATACGTGCGCCAGAACCCCAGCTCCTCGTGATGGGCGTGCTCGACATGCGTGGCCTGGACCCCTGCGGCTTCACTCATCATCCACCGTCCCTCTGCGAATGTCCTTCCGGATCAGCCCATGAATGCTGGACTCTTGCTTCAGGCGGACGGGCCCTCGGTCCGAAACTCAGGACGGAGGCCATTGCTCCTTCACCCACTTCTTGTAGTCCTCGGCGGAGTAGACGGTCAGATAACCGAGCATCCCGGAGTGTCCAAACCCGCACAGCTCGGCGCAGGGGATCTCGTACACCCCGGGCTTGGTCGCCTCGAACCAGGCCTGGATCGTGCGTCCCGGCACGGCATCCTGTTTCAGCCGAAGATTCGGGAGAAAAAAACTGTGAATGACGTCCTTCGAGGTCAGGAATACCTGTACAACCCTATTGACCGGGACGTAGAGCTCGTTGTCCATCTGCACATCATCCGCTGTGTCGAACGTCCCATCGGGGCCAGGATACAGGATCTCCCAGTTGAACTGCTTCGCGGTGACACGGACCTGAATATTACTCGGCGGGACTTGTTGTTTGATTCTCGCCCATAATGGTCTGCTCATGATGCCAAGGACGATGACGATGAGGGCGGTCCCTACTGTCCAGGCGATTTCGAGAGCAGTATTCCCATGCACGTACCTTGCCCGGCGGCCTTCACGGTGACGGTACAAGATAATGAACGCCACCATTACTGCCGCCACCAGGAGGAAGGCCACCCCGGTGATGTAATAGATGATATAAAAGAGAAAATCGATCTCCGCCCCGTAAGTGGAGACGTTTTCCGGAAGCCACGTTTCTAACTTCAGGTATTCTAACATCAGGATCTCTCAGCCTTATTCAGTACTCATCCGGAAGGTATCTGTAAGCAAAGAGACACGGTGTCAACAAGGAAAAAACCGACCCCCCGGTCCTGGGAGACGGTCCGACGGGCAAACCGACCTGATCACGAAGGGTCGAAAAGCCGGTCGGAAGCATAATGGGGAATGACAGGAATTGTCAAGCCTTATGATCCAGGAAAGTGATTAGCCATCAGCAATCATCAGTCAGCGGTTGGGGCTTGGGTGTTGGGGGTTGGGTTTGAGTCTGTGCTGGCCGCCGACGGCTGACGGCTAACGCCGTCCTAGAGTCTCCCCAACATGAGTGCCAAAAAAACCACCACTACCCCAATGGTCAGATTGATCCGCGTCACACCCGTCACGCGGGATTGGATGGCACGCCACTCCTGTTCGCCAAGGATGCCGCCGCCTCCCGCGATGATCAGGGGGGCCAGCTTTCGATTCATCCAGATCCGCTGCCAGGTCTGAAGGCCCACCATCAGTGCAAATCCGAGCACTTTCAGTCCCAGGATAGCCCAAAACCGCTGCGGAAGGATCCCCCCTTCGTCCCATCCCCGAGCCACGATGTTCCAGATACCCGTCAACAGCAACAGCTCCATGGCCCGCGCCGCAACGAACTGATAGCGCCTGCCTGCGGCGTAGGCAATCTGGATTTCTTCTCGGGCGGGGAAGGTTCCGCGGAAGAGGGGATCAAGGACCACAAGGAAGAAGAACATGCCCCCTATCCACGCGATGGCAGCGAGCACGTGGATCCACAGGATCGCAAGATTCAGGACTGCCCCCTCGTGGCACCGGCGGCTTGGTGCTCGGCTCGAGTTACTTTTTCTTCAGCGTGAACGTAACTTTGGCTGTCTGGCCGTCTTTCACCGTCACCTGCTGCGTTGTTGTTCCGAGGCTCTCTTGCCAGACTTCCAGGGTGTACGTGCCCGATGGCACATTTTCGATCTTGAAGTTGCCCTTTTCGTCGGTGACGGCCACATAGGGATCGTCCGTCACGACAATCCACCCGTTCATCCAGGAATGTGCGTCGCACGTCACCTTGATAAGCTCGGGCTTCTTGAACTCCACTTTCATCTTCTTCCGGAAGCCGGGCTGGGCCCGGTTGAGGGCGGGGTTCACCTTGCTATAGCTGTGGAAGTTGTGCAGGATGCGGTCACTGTTCAGGACCGTAATCTTGCCGGGTGGTGTGACCAGGACGTGCGGGCGAAACGTACAGCCCTTCTGATCAAGAGTCGCCCCTTTGCCATTCCACTTCCCTTTCGCCCCCTGCACCGAGACCACGGCCCATTGGATCCCCTTCGTCCCCTTGTCCACCACAAGGCTCTGATCATAAATGGGGGCCTTGCCGCAGACTCGCTTGTCCTTGGTGGGTGGAATCTCCTTGAGAGGGGGCGGCGTGCCAGCGAACTTCACCACGCCCGTAATCGTCCCACCGGCGGCATCGGCGGCGGGAGCGTTCGCCAAGGCCCACAGCCCGAGCATGAAACCTGCTAGGATGAAAATCGTTACAGTCTTTCGCATGATTGTTTGTCTCCTTCTAGAGTTACCGCTTTCCGAGGCTCAACAGATACTCCTGCAAGGCCACGATCTGCTTTTGCTCATCACCTCCGAGGATGTCGTCCGGTCCAGAATCCTCGTCCAAGAAGTAGCTCGGCATCTTGGTCCCGGGTTGGACTTTTTGCGGATCGTTGAGCCAGGTCCCAACCCATGCCGGCCGGAGACGACGGTGCGCCAGGGAAAAGTCAGGCGCCCACCCTTCCGGAGGCCCCTCCGGCTTCTTGTCCCCCTGCACATGACAGCTCCCGCAGGAGAAGTACTCCTCCGACGCGAGGATTCGACCGGCCTCAACCATCTTGGGCCTCAGCTCCTCCACCGGGGGGACGAACTCAAAGGGGACCTCGAGCCCCGCCAGAGCTACGAAGTAGCCGGCGAGCGCCGCCACGTGGCTGTCTCTGAGACCGAACGTCGGCATCCGAATCTGCAACCAAGGCCTGATGGGGTGTGGCCGATGCAGAAACTCAAACAGCCACTTGGCCTGGACCTTGTCCCCCTCACTGAGGGTTCCTTTTCGTAAGACGAGGGGAGGCGGTGCTTCATTCAGTCGCCCCTCATATCGCACCCGGATATCCCCCCCACTCCCCTCGATAATGTGGCATCCCACGCAGTTAAAGCTCCGGACCAGGCGCCGTCCCTTGGCAATGGCCATCCGATGGACGGTTTCCTCCTCACGAAACCGGTTGGGAACCTCGGTATCGACAAAGCTCCTCAGGAGGGCCCGGAGTGTCTTGACCTCCTCATCGGTGAATCCGAAATTCGGCATGCGTAGTTGCTCCCGCTCCGTCGTGTAGATCTGCGGATTCTTGAGCTTCCAGAAGGTCCATTCTTCCCAGGTGTGATGGACCTCCACGGCATCGCCAAAGGACAGCTGGAGCAGACGCTTGTGGCCGAAATTGCTGATCTCCGGTGCAATCTGGGTCGCGGTTTCAAAGCCCCGGATCTCGTGACACCCGAAGCAGCCCCGCAGCCCGATAAGTGCACTCCCCTCCTCGATCCGCTCCCTTGTCTTCAGCTCTGCCAAAAGGGCCGGCGGCGACTCCTGCCGCTCTCCCCGTGTCATCAGGAAGGCCGTCAATGCGCTTGCCTCTTCATCGCTGAGCCGTAGGCTCGGCATCGGAGTACGGGGGCGGATCGCCTTGGGGTTTTTCAGCCAGCGAAAGATCCACTCCGGATCTTTGATCTTCATGGCCACGTTGCTGAGATCGGGTGCGAAGTCCCGGCCGATCAGTTTCCCGACCGTAAAGGTCCGGGGACCCTTCTCTTCGTACACCGCCCGCATGGCGTGACACCCGAGGCACCCGACCCGCTCAAAGATCTCCTTCCCCTTTTCCGGGGACGCGTTCGGGTTAAAGCGACCCGCCACAGGCGGATCCGGCGTTGACTGGTCCAAGAGATAGGCAGCGATGGCGGTCGCGTGTTCTTTGGAAAGGCCGAAATACGGCATTCGGGTATGGCGGAGATACGATTGAGGATTCTGAATCCATTGGATCAGCCATGCCGGTTCCACCTTGTTGGCGATCCGCGTGAGCTCCGGGCCCACCTTGGGCAGGCCTCTGAAGCCTTCGGCGGGGTGGCACCCATGGCATCCTAGGATCTCGAACATCGCTATCCCCTTGGTCAAAGTGGGGGCCAGGTCAACCCACTTCACCTGGGCGTCCTCGCCCCCACCTCTCTTCAGAGCAGTGACGAACTCGGTCCGGTCCTCGTGGCACTTGCGACATGAGGCCTGCACCAGCTTTCCACGGAGCAGCGGGAAATCCCACAGGATGTGGCGACTGCCGCCGTATTCCCTGCCAAAGCCATGGGGCGTGTCGGGAATTCGGCCGTCCACCAGCTTCTCATAATCGAGGGCCGGCCCCTGTCCTTCATGGCAGACGGAGCAGCCGAACCGACTCACGGGGTGCTTGCCCAGGATCGCCTCGCGCTTTGGGTGGGTCTGAAAAGGCGGAGGGGCTTCCTCGAAACCGGCACGGTCTATCCCCAGATGACAGGTCTCGCATCGGTCCACGCGTAGGACGAAGACATCAAATTCGTTCTTATCCAGGCCGTCAACCACCACCTGTTTGATGACCAAGGGCCGACTCCGGACCGCCTCCAGCCGCTCTTCCAGGCGCACGCTCTTTGCCGTAATCTCCTTGATCTTGTCCCGCACCTCCTGGATGCGTCGGTCAAACGTCTTCAGCCGTTGCTTGGCTTCGTTCAGGGCCTTCTTCTCGGCATCTGCCTGCGGTTCCAGTGCGTGTTCCCGCTCCTGCAGACGCCTCACCTCGGCCTCTTCGGCGCTGGGGTTCTTCCCCTCATGCCTTGCCTTATCGAACCAGTAGTAGACCTCGTCGAGCTCGCTCCGAGTAAATCGGAGCTCCTGATTGATGTCCCGATATGTCGCCTTCCGCCGCTCGACCTCCCTCACGGCTGCCTGATAGTCCGGTCCCTTTTTGGCCTCCTCGGCCCATCGCAACGTTTCTCGCAGTTTCTGGAGCTTTGCCTGTATCTCGGGCTGATTCAGTTGCGCCCGGGCCTGCTCCAATTCCTTCAGGACCAAACCGTATTCGAGTTGCTTGAACTCGGTCTGGTATTTGATCCAGGGCCGACGGGAGACCGATTCATCCCACAGGGCCCATACGGTCGTCCCGACGAGGACCATGCTCGAGGCGAAGAAGATCCACCGAAGGGATCTTTTTTCGTCGGGGACAAACTTCCGCCGTGGCATCGATCCGCTGCTCCTCGCGTGACGTCGTCAGGGAACGGCCGGGTCAGATATTAAACCAGGGGGTCACCCAGATGTACTTGATATTGAAGGCGATCCGCAAAAACATCTTGATGGGGAGCCCCATCATCGTGAAAAACAGGAAAGCGACGATCCCGTACCGGATAGGTCCCAGTTCCTGCAAGATCGGACTCGTCTTGCTCTTCCAGAACCAGAAAGCCACCCCCAGCGAAAAATAGAGGGTGATGGCCGTAAGTCCCACCAGCTCCACACCAAAGATCTTGGGATTCCCCAGATACTTGAAGGGTCCCCAGTACGGCAGATCGACATTCGTCAGGGCGACCACCTTGTGGGGATCCCACACCTCCCACGGCCAAAAGAGGTTCCATCCCGGGCCCCTCAGGAAGACCCCCGTCACGATCAGGCTGATCCAGAGGACCAGGAACCCGATGAGAAACACGCTCACCGCAAACTTCCGCTCCCTGAAGGTGTAATAGCCGTTCCCCTTTGGATTGATGTCGATGAACGGGATGACCATGAGCCCGACGATGATGAGGGTAGGAAGTACCACCCCAGCCATCCATGGGTCGAAGTAGACGAGCATCTCCTGCAGGCCCAGGAAGTACCACGGTGCCTTGGACGGGTTGGGAGTGTTGGTAGGGTTGGCCGGCTCCTCCATCGGGGCGTTGATGTAGATAGACCACACCATGAGCACGGCCATGATGATTATGGAACAGACAAACTCTGACCGGACGAGATAGGGCCAGCAGTGAATCTTATCTTCAATCGGCTTTATCTTGGGCTTCTGGGGCGCTGCCTTGGCCTTCTCGGCCACCGCCGCCGCCCGTCCCGGCACCTCTGCCATTCTCTACCCTCCAACATCCGCAGGGGCGTAAGGCGCAACCTGTCGCCCGCCCTACACGGGTCCCGAGATCCCGCCATCCTTGCGAATCCGCCAGAAGTGGAGGATCATCAGCAGACTGGCCAGGATGGGGAGAAAGATACAATGCAACACATAAAACCGGAGCAAGGTCGGGGGGCCCACGATCGTCCCGCCCAGGAGAAAGGCTCGGGCATCGTACCGTGGTGTCACGCCGACGACCTGGGCGAAGGGACCCTCGTGACCCAACAGCGGCGTCGCCCGGGCCATGTTGGTCCCCACGGTGACTGCCCAGATTGACAGCTGGTCCCAGGGGAGCAGGTACCCGGTGAAGGACAGGAGCAGCGTCAGCGTGAGGAGGACGACGCCCACCACCCAGTTGAACTCCCGCGGAGACTTGTAGGAACCGGTCATAAAGACCCGAAACATGTGCAGCCATACGGTGAGGACCATGCCGTGGGCCGCCCACCGATGCATGTTGCGCAGGACCATGCCGAAGGGGACGTCGAACTGCAGATACTTCATGTCGGCGTACGCATACTCGGCCACCGGCCGGTAATAGAACATCAGGACGACCCCAGTCACCACGAGGACCAGGAAGAGGAGAAACGTAATGCCCCCCATGCACCAGGTAAACCGGACGCGGATGGCATGGCGCCGGATTTTCGGCGGATGGAGATGCATCCAGACGTTCGTCATGATCTGTAACGTCCGGTTCCGCGGGGTGTCGGCGTAATCGTGGCGGAACATGGCACGCCAGACCTGGGATTCCAGGATTGTCTTTTTCAAGTCCTTCAAGTTGATCATGTCTCGCCCCCTCGGTCGTCTAAATCCTTAAGAGACTGTCCGGGTATTGTTCGTCCGGATCCTGCCCCGGCTTCATGCTATACAAGACCGACTTGTCGACTAACAGATCTCCCTCGGGACTAAACGTGATTTTCACGCGGTCCATGGGTCGGGGAGCTGGCCCCTCATAGTTAAAACCACTGATATAATAGCCACTGCCGTGACAGGGGCACTTGTATTTGCGGTCTACCGGTATCCAGTTTGGAGTGCACCCGAGGTGGGTGCAAATCGCTAGCATCGCGAAAAAGCTCCCATCCTCGTATCGGACGATCCAGACCCGCTGAGATTGCTTGAACCGCGTATCGACCGTCCCCGGTTGGAACGTATCTGGCCGACCGGCATTGAAGCGAGGGTCCGGCTCGAAAAGGACCCGGGGGAACATGAAGCGCATGAAACCCACCGCCATCGTGGAAAGAAAGGCCAACACCCCGCCCCAAGCCGTCAGAGATAAGAAGTCCCTCCGGGACCAGGTCGTCGCGTCGCTTTCCTCTTCGATGTCGATCTGTGTATCTCTGGCCATTCGTCTCTCGAATCCGACCTCTAAACAAATAAAAACCTCGCCCGCTCATGTCGGGCAAGGACAAAAGCTTACCATTCGATCTCGCCAGCGTCGCCTGAGTGGGGCAAACATCGACGATTAAGGGCACGAGAGGCCCTGGAGGGATCCGTGTTTATCTCTATGGGGGAGACTCCACCACTCCCCCGACGTTTTCAGCCGAGCGAATCGGCTATCGATCCAAAGCCTTGCAGCCTGACCTATTATTTAACTAATAATAAACAGCAGGAATGTCAAGGGTAAAAACGCCGTCAGTGCATGCTGGCGGTGAGAAGAACAGGGAGGGGATGCTTTATTTCCACGCGGCTATGCGTCGTACGACAGGCATAGGCGAGCACAAGGACTCCTGCCTCTGCCACCCGCACCAGCGTTCGCGTGAAGACGGGGTCGGTCCTGAGTTGAGGGGGAGGGGTCCCTAGCCCGGATTATTCACATAGAAGTGAATAATCTGCCCTCCGGGCTTCGACTCCGCCCCAGGTTTGCGGGGCGTCGCTCAGGGCTAGCCTTGAGGCCCGCCGCAGCGGCGGGACGCATCTATTCACGAAGACACTCAGTTCGTGAATAATGGGGGCTAGCCTATCAAGAAAATGCTTAACCCCAAGAGTGCCCCCCAATACACGGCCACGAGATACATGAAGACCTGCGTGCCCGCCAGGAGGCCGATCAGCCCGCCAACGATCAGGAATCCAGCATAGGCCCCCCCCTGGGGTATTGAGGTACCAAAGGCGACCAAAATCCCGAGGAAGATAGCGCCGAGCGAGACAAGCTGAATTCCTTTCCACTTCTTCCCGGTTGCCCCGGTCGTCATGGCCCTTTCCAAGGGACAAGCACACGACGGACAAGACATGGCCCTGTCCGACACTTCTCTTTTACACTCAGGACATGTGATAAGCGCCATGTTTGTGCCTCCTTTCTTCCCTCATGAAGACCAAAAAACCCAGAGCGGATCAGCGTCTCGCCTTCTGTGATGTTTGACTCGCTCTTTCAGAAACATATGGGCGTGACCCGGCTCAGGACCGCCCCCCGCATTGGCCAGCCCGTTCGTAACATCTCAGATCTAAAGGGCAAGACACACCGCACACCTGGCTGCGGCTGCACATGATGTGCCAGCATAAATCAAAACGCCAGGTCCTATGAACCAAGCCTTTTGTTTGTGATGAGTTCTCGTGATTTAATCCGACAAGGAGTACCGCTGAAAGGTGCGGAGTGGCCCTGATACTTAGTGCAAGGATTGCATGGTCATGTAAGTAACCAGGCAAAAATTGGGGGTGAGAGGCAACTGCGGCCCTAGTAATGAAGGCCGAGAATCACATCCCCAGAAAATCGGTTCAACCGGTGGGCGAACGGCCCGTCATGCAGATCTCTGCTGATGCGTATTCCGTTCGCACCTGGTCCGCCTGACGATCATCCCGTTGTACCTACCTGCCTGCAGCCTTGGCCCTTTCCTTTAACGCCGTGCCATGTTTTGTTAGTATCTCTCCCATTCGCTCCATCATTTCCCGCTGCATCTGCTGGCGAACCTCTGGGGTCTTCTGCCCCATCTGGCCTCCGTACTTTTGCATCATCTCACCCATGAGGCTCATCACCTCGCCGTGGATGGACATCATGGTGCCCATGATCATGGGCGAACCCATCGGGCCCATCATGCCCGTACCCGGGCCCATCATGCCCGTACCGGGACCCATCATCCCTTGGTAACCCATCTGGCCACCACCCATGCCTTTCCGAGACTGGTGAGCCAGCGTGGATCCGCCGAGGCCCAGCACAACGATCAACACTACCGTGGCAATCAACCCTCTCCGCATGACACGTCACCTCCCTTGAAGATTGCGTCTCTCATCCCGAGTCCCTACCAATGAGCCTTCGGAAAGGTAGAGACCCTCTGATCCCGTCCCACCCGCTTGTACATGCGGAGAGCGCGCCATGGCCCCCCAAGGAAGATAGGAAAGTCTCTTACCGGGTCGCCGACTTTCGTTGGGTTGTCCGGACTCTCTGTCGGGAGGCTGGCCGCTGGCTGCCACCCGACTCGCTCAGGAGAGCTCGCAGCAGGTCAGTCTTCGTAATAATGCCGACGAGGGTTTCCCCTTTCAAGACCGGAAGCCCCCCGATCCGGTATTTCAAGAGGAGGCGAGCCGCCTCCTCGATAGGCGCTTCTCGACTGATGGTCACCACCGCCCGGGCCATCACCTCCCAAATACGGACTTTTTCGGCGAGATGAGGGGCCTCGTGCATCTCAAGACCCACCGCCCGGGAGGGGAGCGCCTGTCTCAAGTCCCGGTCGGTGACAATGCCCACGAGACGACCCCGTTCCACGACCGGCAGGTGCCGGACCCGGCGCTCTCGTATGATCTGCCAGGCTCCTCGCAGGGTGTCCTGGGGGGAAACAGTCACCGGTCTCCGCTGCATGCATTTCTCAAC
>JAPUFX010000122.1 GCA_027293415.1 Candidatus Methylomirabilota bacterium | reverse complement strand
GCGACGACGAACAATCTCATCGCCGCCGTGCAGGTGCTCTTGCCGGGCGAAGTCGCCCGCGCTCACCGCCACACGCCGACTGCGATCCGGTTCATCATGGACGGGGCCGGGGCTTATACCGCGGTCGATGGAGAGCGCGTCTACATGGAGCCTGGAGATCTGATATTGACGCCGAGTTGGGCCTGGCACGACCACGGTAACGAGACGAAAGAGCGAGTCGTCTGGATGGACGGGCTGGACATCCCCTTGATCCAATCGCTGGAAGCGATGTTCTTCCAGTTCTACACCGCCCAGCAGGTGCCAGTGACCCGTCCGGCCAACGCCTCCAAGCAGCTCCACGGCCACACGCACTTGAGCCCGACCTGGGTGAAGGAGAAGCTTCAATCTTCTCCGCTGCTTCTCTACTCCTGGGACCGGACCCTGGAGGCACTGAACGCGTTGCGCGACCATGAGGGCAGCCTATTCGACGGCATCGCACTCGAATACCGCCACCCGCAAACGGGCGGCTCCATCCTGCCGACGATGGCCTGCTGGGCACAGTTGCTCCGGCCGGGCGAGGCCACGAAGACGCACCGTCACACGGGCAGCGCGGTTTACCACGTCGTCCAGGGCGAAGGTACGACGGTCATCGACGGACAGCGTTTCACTTGGAGCCAGGGGGACATCTTCGCCCTGCCTCCCTGGGCGCACCACGAACACGCCAACAACTCCAAGAGCGATGATGCCGTGCTCTTCTCGATCCAGGACACGCCCGTGCTCCAGGCGCTGGGCCTCTATTACGAGGAAGAGTTAAGCGAGAACAGCGGCCACCAGGAAGTCACCTCGACCTTTTCGCCGGATTAACCCGAGCGTTCGGCTTTTTTTCTCCTATGCTCTGAGTGCCGGTAATACTTCTCTGCCCAAAAAATCGATCTGTTCGTACCAATCGACGTAGCGGAATCTGAGATCGTAGACGATATGGTCAGCCCCGGCTTCTTCATAAGCTCGCGTGTCTCGGACTATATCCTCCGGCGTTCCGGCCAGAATGAGACCCTGAATATCCTCCAGTGTTGAGAAGGACCCGGAGGTTGGTCTTACCCAGGTTGGGTTTTTGTTGGCCTCGATGATAAGGGCCTTAACATTGACTTTGCTCAGCGCCGTTTCCTTATCTTTGGTTATGCTGGTAAAGGGCATGACTCCCGCTGTTATCATTGGTTTCCCGGCTTTCTTAGAAAGCTCCAGGATGTATTTCTTGAATTTTCTGAAAGTCGCGAGAGTGATCCGCGCAGGCATCCAGCCGTTGCAATACTCCACGGCGCGCCTGCAAGAAGCCGGGGTTCCACCCCCGGCCCAGATCGGAATGGGATTTACCGGAGTAGGCTTGAGCTCGACATTCTCGAAGTTGAAATAGCCGTCACTGTAGGAGACTTTTTCTCCAGCCCAAAGTCTGCGGCAGATGTTTGAGCTGATCCTTGCCAGATTGGCGCGGTCTTGCAGCGTGTTCGGACGGCCTGCTGCCGCGAATTCATGCGGGAAGCCACCTAGACCCATGCCCATGATAAGCCGGCCATTGGAGATCGTGCTTAAACTCGCGAAGAGCTGAGCCAGGTGGATGGGGTTTCTGTGACAGATCACCATGGCAGTCCCGAGGATCAGCTTTCTCGTGACAGAGGCAACTGCAGACAGTATCAGTAAACCCTCGATATGCGTATTGTCGGGTCCCTCCAATTCGTAAGGTTCAAAGACGAGATGGTCTCTAACCCAAACGGAGTCGAAGCCGTAGGCTTCAGCTTTTTTTGACCCTTCGGTACATTTTTCAACTGACGCATGCTCACAAAAATGAGGCAACAGCAACCCAAACTTTAACTTTGATGCCATTGGTCCCTTTTATTTAATGTTAACCCCCCCTCTTGAGGAGGGCACAAAGCCGATGGAGTTTCCCTCGTGGAGTTGCGGTCCATTACTCCACAGGGGGGGAGAAGCGGCAGCTCTCCCCTTTGGTTGAAAACGGGGATTCAAACCCCGTGTTCGATATAACTTGATAGACGGCCACTGTTTTGGAGAGCATCTCTACAAAGACAGGCGAGGAAGGCTCGATATAAAGCATCGGTTCCATTTACGACCTGGGGTGCGGGCTCGAGACTAGCGGGGTTTCCGCAAACGCTTGTGCTTCAGCAGGGCTTAGCGATCGTGGACATAAGCGACCAAGGCGGGAGGACGGACCTTCTTTGTGCTTTGTTTGCCGATTCTCTGACGAACCGCGGAGAAACGAATTACCCTCTGGTTCACCGTTATCTGCTGATCTATCCTGGCTCCCAGTGCCTGCAACTCTCACAGAACCCGCCTGAGGGTGGGAGTGAAGTCAGTGTCCATTGGGCCTCCTCATTCGGACAGTACCCGCTATCGTGCAGTTGCGTCAACAGATTAAGAAAACGCAAAAGGAAAAGCTCTCACCTTCTTTTATAATTGGGCCACTACCCGTTTTCTATGGGAACCAAGTGTGATATCCGTAGGAGGCTTTTATGAACGAACAGTTACGGTTTTACATAGCGCTTAACGGTAGCCTGAAAATAATGCGAGGCCGCTCCGGCTCGATGTCCACTCTCGCGGAGCATTTCACAGGGCAGACACTGGAGTGCTTGACTGGCTGCCGCGAGCGTTCGGAGGTCGTCTTCGCCGCAGTAGCTTTCGACGGCGGCTACCGCACCCAGGATGGCGGCCAAACATGGGAGAAAGTATTGGACGGTGATGTCCGAACCTTCACCGTCGATCCTCATGATGAGCGAGTCGTTTATGCGGGTATTGGACCCGTTCAGCTGTTTCGCAGTGAGGACGGTGGTAGCCGGTGGGAGCCTCTGGACGGTCTTCTTCAGTTGTCTAACGAGGTCAAGTCAAAGTGGACTGTTCCGGGGCAGTACCGAGGCATTCAACACCCCCATGTGCGCTATATCTTCGTTCATCCCGACGATACGAATCTCCTCTTCGTTTTACTGGAGCACGGAGGAGTGGTTCTCAGTCGGGACCGCGGTCAAACGTGGGCAGATGCGAGCTCCGGAATCTCGTATCTTGACATGCACCTTCTGAGAAACTATCCGGGCAGCAAAGAGCGCTACTATGTCTCTTCAGCCCGGGGTTTCTTTCGGAGCGACGATGAGGGCGGTCGGTGGCGGCGGGTGGAAAACGGTATGCCCTGGGCTTACACAGAACTTTATAGTTATTCCCATGAATGGCTATTCTTGCCAGGTGATACTCCCCGCATGATACTGGCCGAGGGCAAAGGATCCCCTGGCGTATGGAGGCGGGAAGCAAGAGACCCACAAGGAAATATACTTCTCAGTGACGACGGTGGTGAGAATTGGCGCCAAGCCTCGGCTGGATTGCCGGAAAAGATGCCGTGGATGCCATGGGTATTAGTGCCCCATCCCATCGACGCAAAAACGGTTTTTGCCGGCATGGGAGACGGGGCGCGCGGTTTTGGTTTCAATCCCAGAGAGAGGGGTAGGGGAGCCCTTTATGTTACTCGAGACCGTGGCGACTCGTGGGAACCTGTGCTCACCGATATGCCCTCTATCCTAACCGCCTGGGTTGCAGCCGAATAATACCGTCTTCACCTTGGGCAGCAGACTCCGCCAGGCCCGACCACTTTGGACTTTTTTTCTATGGAAGCTTGGCCAAGATCTTGTCCGTCTCATCGGAAGAAAAGGCCCTCATCATCTGCGTACGCATGTTACCCTGCGAGCCAATCGCCAATGTCCAGGTTGTCATCGCCTCGCCATTCGGGGCATCGGCAATGACCACGGTATCATAGGCCCCTGCTGTCAAGTAAGCTTCCTTGACATTGATTCCGAGTTTCTCAGCCGCAGCGATCCCGGCCTTTCTCCTCTCGGGGATCTGCTTGGCGTTGCGTATTCCCTGATCTGTTAGACTCATCAAAACGATAAAAGTTGCCATAACGAC
>JAPUFX010000121.1 GCA_027293415.1 Candidatus Methylomirabilota bacterium | reverse complement strand
GGCATCGGTGCCCTTCTATTTTTGCATTGGCAACTACGGCACTTTGCTGGGGCTTGCAGATTTCGTCCTGGGAAGAAGGATAAGCAAGTGGGAGCCGCGAAAGACGGACTAGTGCCGCACCAACTATTTTTCACTAGCATTCCGCGCTGGTGCGGCACTTCCGCTAGTCCCGAAAGCCTTCGGGATTCGGCGCTCGGCGTTCGCCTCGCTGAGCACCCCCCAGGCGTAGGGGAGCCTCTCCCCTACAACCCCTCAGTGCCCCTGGCCCGCATCATTCACGAACGGGGGGCCTACGTGAATAATGCGTCCCGCCGCTGCGGCGGGCCTCAAGGCTAGCCCTGAGCGACGCCCCGCACACGCGGGGCGGAGTCGAAGCCCGGAGGGCAGATTATTCACTTCTATGTGAATACTCCGGGCTAGTCCACGGACTCCCGGGCTACCTCCTCGAGCGTCGTCAATCCGCGAATAGCCTTCCGAATCCCATCCTCCACCATCGTGCGCATCCCCTGGGCCCGCGCCGCCCGCCGAATGGTCCCAGCGTCGGCCCGTTCCAAAATGAGGGGGGTGAGTTCGGGCGTAACCGTCAGCAATTCATAAAGCCCGATGCGGCCGCGGTAGCCGGTCTGGTCGCACTTATCACAGCCTTTCCCCTGAAATACCTTGAGCTCTCCCTCCTTGGCCTGAAGTCCTAACCGTCGGATCAGGACAGGATCGGGCGGTGCTTCTTCCTTGCAGTTCGTACAGATGACCCGCACCAACCGCTGGGCCACCACTAAGATGAGGGCAGAGGAAACCAGGAAGGGG
This sequence comes from Candidatus Methylomirabilota bacterium, assembly GCA_027293415.1. Lineage (NCBI taxonomy): Bacteria > Methylomirabilota (SeqCode) > Candidatus Methylomirabilota bacterium. Next base: position 4,561 of record JAPUFX010000121.1, on the reverse strand, counting down.
GCCGCCCCCATGTCGGTCAGACGGGGGATCGCTCCCGCGGCGTCGTTGGTGTGTAATGTGCTGAAGACGAGGTGTCCGGTCAGCGCGGCCCGGATGGCGATCTCCACCGTTTCTTCGTCCCGCATCTCCCCCACCATGATGACATCCGGATCTTGGCGCAGGATACTGCGCAGGCCAGCTCCGAAAGTGAGCCCCGCCTTCACGTTGACCTGAGACTGTCGAATGCCTGGGATCTCGTACTCCACAGGATCTTCGATGGTCATGATATTCTGCTCTTCAGAATTGAGGTACGTGAGGCCGGAGTACAGGGTGGTGGTCTTCCCACTACCAGTCGGGCCGCTCGCCAGAATGATCCCGTTGGGATGCATCAAGAGCCGCTTGAAGGTGGTGAGTTGATCTGGAGCAAAGCCGAGCTGCTCAAGTCCCAGGACAAGTTTCGAGCGGTCCAGGATGCGGAGTACCACATTTTCCCCCTGGGTGGTCGGAAAGGTCGAGACGCGCAGGTCGACGTCACGGCCTCCAGCATTGAAGCTGATACGCCCATCCTGCGGGAGACGGTTCTCGGCAATGTCCAGGTTCGCCATGACCTTAATCCGGGCGGTGATCGCCCCCTGGAGCTCTTTGGGGAGATGAGGTGCGTGGCGGAGAATGCCATCGACCCGAAATCTGGTACGGACCACCTTCTCCTCTGGCTCCACATGGATATCGGTGGCTCCATCTTGGACCGCCCGGGATATTAGGTTATCAATAAGGCGAATAATCGGCGGCTCTTGGCCCACCTCTGACTCCCCGAGGGCCTCCCCTGCCTTGCGTGCCACATGTTGGAGGGATTGCTCGACCACCTCCTTCCACCCCATCCCGGCCCCGTAGGCCCGGTCCAAGGCCTTCTTCACCTGGCTCTCTGCTGCTCCCACCACCTCAACAGGGCCCTTCGCTAGATGTCGAAGCTCATCGAGAGCGAGCACATCGAGGGGATTGGCCATCGCTACCACAAGTGCCTTCCCGACAAAGGAGATGGGAATGAGGCGCTTCTGCCTCGCGAAATTCTCTTGTACGCGCTGCGTCGCCTCTGGTTGGGGGGAATACTGACCAAGATCCACGTACTTCACCCGGGCCTGAGCAGCAACGGCCGCTGCCACCGCCTCCTCATCGACGAAGCCCAGACGAATCAGGATCGTACCCAGGGTCTCCCTCGTCCGCTGCTGTTCGCGCATGGCGGCTTGCAGCTGCGTCTCGTTAATGAGACCGGCTTCGATTAGACGCTGCCCAAGGGGTTTCACAATCCCTCTCCCGCGGCTACTGCGTTGACACAGTCCCTAGAGAAAATAATAGAAAAAGCCCTGTAGGAGGATGGCGCCCCCCGAATGAAGCTGAGGTCATTTCTCGGCTTGTCACACTCGGCATGCTTGGATAGGTCGGATTTGTGCAAGGCATGTGCCATGGCTCATTCCAATTATTGCAATCGCAAGAGGGCCCGTGCCAGAGGATCGCTACGGCGCAAGCCTTTGAAAACGGGGGCTTGTACTGCCTTGGCCCGCCATCTCTCATCTAAGGCTATGGCCTGGGCCAGTGCCTCATAGGCCCCGGTTGGGTCTCCGCTTTTGACCCGCAGCCGGGCCACGTTATACCAGTTGGCGCCAATGCGGGGTTTAATCGCGACCGCGGTCTCGTACATCCGGAGCGCCTCCTGGGTGTGGCCGGCCGTCTCGTAAAGGGTCCCCAGGTTTGCGTAAGGGGTTACATCACTTCGCCCCAGCACTTCCTTAGCCCGTAAGAAGAGTGCCTCTGCCTCTGAAATCCGGCCCTCTTCAGCGGCTAGTGTCCCAAGATTGTTGAGTGCATGGGGGTAATTGGGATTCACAGCCAGGGCCTGCAGATACATCTCCTTGGCTTTAGGCTTTTCCCCCATTTCGTGATAAGCACCCCCGATGACCCAGTAAGCAATCTCTAACTTGGGGTGGATCTGCAAGGTCTCCCGCGCCTCTTGGATCGCCTCCGGGTATCTCCCTATCAAGAAGAATGTCGTGGCCCGCAGATATCGAGCCTTATAGGACTGGGGATTCCACTCGAGGCTCCGCTCGAGCCGGACTAGGCCAGTTTCCATCCGCTCCTGCCGGAAATCCCGCCGTGCAAGAACATAATGGACCTCCCCAGCGAGAGGTCGCAGGAAAAATTGAAAGCAGATGAGGCCCATGACCAGGAGTCCTGGGAGCAGGTAGGTCAAACGGATCGGTGCTCCTCGCTCGTCGTTGCCGACCTCGCGATCCATCCCGTCGAGCATCCCAAGAAGGATGGCAACAATCATGGCCGATTCCGGGGCGTGCACGACGTAAAAGAGATTCGCATAGGCGGCACAGGCGGCAAGGCCGCCGAGAACCCCCGCCAGGACTCCCTTCTCTTCCCCGGACCCCTTAGCCAGGTGCCAACCCAACCGAACGATTCTCACCGCGAGCCACAGAAGAACCAGCAGGCCCAAAGGCCCTAGCTCCGCCCACAGATTGAGATATTCATTGTGGGCATGCTCAGCCTGCACAGTGGGATGCTGGTAGATGATAGCCGACCGGTACGGGACGAACGCCAGGGCGAAGTTGCCGATGCCCACGCCGGTCCAGAAATGATCCCGGATCATCCGGAGGGTCCCCTTCCAAACAGCCAGGCGCCACTGAAGGCTTAATGCCCCTGGGTCAAGAAAAGTCGACACTCGCTCCCCGAACGATGGAAGGCCGGGCAGGCATACGGGCCAGAGAGCATAGGCGACCAGAACGGCCGAGCCGAGAAGGAGAAGTGGCACAACCTGGGGCAGGCGGTGAGTGCTCTGCAAGATTCCTGGGCCGCGATCCCGGTGGAACGAAACCTTTACGAGCAACCAGATGCCGATCCAGATGCTCACCCACGCTCCCCTCACCATCGAGAGGGTAAGCAGTGCCATCGAGAGGAAGAGAGTCGTCCCGACCACGGTCTTCTCCCACTGTCGGGTTGCATTGAGGTACAGGGCGAAACTGAAGGGGATGACCAAGAGGAGGTAGGCCGATCCGTAGTTCGTATTGCCGAACAATCGGAAGATTATCACCGCAGGCGAAACGGACGGAAAGCGCCATCCCATGGTGCAGCCGTACAGGGAGAAGACGCTCACGACTAGAAGGGTGAGTAGCAAATAGCGGACGAGTTTTTCCTGGCGACCAGGCTGAGAGCAGGTATAGGCCACGGTGAGGTACAGGAGAAACAGCACCAGGAGAAAAGCGATCCGCTGGACGCCGTAGTAGAGGTTCATGGCCTGCGGGAGGGACAGCACAGATACGAGCAGCAGGACGAGGAGGGGGCCAACCAGCTTCGGGAGGGGCCGGAAGGGCCGACCACAGCCCCCCCAGAGCCAGAGAAGGGTGATGAGCGGCACCAGGACCCCGAGGATCGCCCACTTGAGCGAATGGGGAGCAAGTGAAGAATAGGCCAAAGGGACTGCTGCGATGAGAACCCCGAGGGCGATATCGAAGGCGTGGCAAGGGGAGCTCCCCCTCGGGCCCAGCGATCCGACTGAGGGACCCGATCGCAAGAGGTCAGAGACTCTTTTAGGAACGGTTTTCCGCAATCTGAAGAATTCCTCTGTGTCCCGAGAAAAGGAGCTGTCGCGGAAACTTCACAAGATACAAACAGGCATGCTATATGACCGGATTCAGCAATCCGCGTGCCAGGGGTAATGGTCCTGAGGCGGGGTCGGTACCTGTGTCGCGCAGCACGTGGTCAGGCGGCCACGGTGACCCTTTCGAGAGAGGATCCGCTGCGGAGGCTTACAGGGAGGATTTACTTCCCCCCACGTAGGTTGTCAAAGTGGTTGGTCGTGCAGGCTGGCCTGTTGTTCAAGGCAAGGGAACACGTCAGGCCATGCATGGATACGAAAGACTCGGGACGGCAGGGGGCCCTGATTCCACGGTCGGTCGAAGACCAGGACACGGACGGGAAGCTCCGCCGCAGCCAGAGCGACCTCGTACTCATCCTCTAGCAACACATCGAGCTGAAGCCGCTCGGCGGCCCGGCGCTTGTGGAGGGGAGCTTGTATCCCGTCCCGGTAGACGATCTCCTGAAAGAAGGAGGAAAGACCCCTCTGCGTTAGCCACCGCTCGGTGATATCCCGGTCTTGTCGGAGCCGCCCGGTGATGATGAAGAGCCGATGGCCCTCCCGATGCAGCCGGTCGACGCCCTCCCTGGCTCCGGGCAAGAGGGGCCGAGAGCCCAGAAAGTCCGCCTGGTAGAGCTCTGCGAAGAAGGCCTGTATCTCCTCAGGTGGGATCTCGGGGTGGCGCCGGAAAATCTCCCATCCGGCCTCGGTAACGGAAACCTGTAGCCCGAACCGCCGGTTGAAGGCCTCCAGTGCCCCTCCAACTAACTCCCCCTAAGCACCCCAGGGTTCCGCCAGGGGCACTGAGGGGTTGTAGGGGAGAGGCTCCCCTACGCCTGGGGGGTGCTCAGCGAGGCGAACGCCGAGCGCCGAAGGGGGGCCTGCCCCCCTAGCGGAAGTGCCGCACCAGCGCGGAATGCTAGTGAAAAATAGTTGGTGCGGCACTAG
>JAPUFX010000120.1 GCA_027293415.1 Candidatus Methylomirabilota bacterium | reverse complement strand
TATGTGAGGTGTAAGGTTAAGGAGCGGGTTAACGAGGTTAGCTTCTTTCCGAATCGGCCGTGAGGCTCACGTATAAAGTGAGTTTTTGGCCGGGTTGGAGATATTGGTTCCTCTTAATATTGTTCCATTGCCTTAATTGTTTTATCGTGACCTGGAACCGCCGTGAGATGCGGTACAATGAATCGCCTCTGCGCACTCGATAGGTAATCTTTCGGGGTTTGGCGACCGCTCCAGGCACCGTGAGCGTATGCAGGCTGGCGGGGATGATACTGGAAGAGGGGCCGTAGAGCACAATGATTCGCTGGCCGGGGTGCAGTAAAGCACGAGGGGATATATTATTCCAGTAGCACAGTTGCCGCACCGTAGTGCCATAGCGGCGAGACAGGAACCACAGGTTTTCTCCAGACCTTACGGTATGGATGGACTTGTCGCCGTAAGCGGCGACATCTTGTAGGGTATTTTGCTGACCCCCGTAAGCACGCGCTGGGATGGGAATAACGAGGTAATGCCCGGCGCGGATGAGATTGCCATTGAGATTGTTGAGTTGGCGCAATACTCTTGCTGTGGTTTGATAACGGAGCGCTAGCCCGCCGAGTGTTTCGCCGCGGCGCACCCGGTGCCGCACCCATTGGATCCGGAGTTCCGGAGGCAATTGAGCCACCTCGTCAGCAAAGCGTTCCGCCTTATCCAGGGGTAGCAGCAGGTGATGGGGGCCATCCGGGGCGGTGGCCCAGCGGTTGAAACCGGGGTTGAGTTGATGCAGTTCATTCAATTCCATATCAGCCAGTTTCGCCGCCGTTGCGAGATCCAATTGTGAATCGATATCGACACTGGTGAGATAGGGTTCGTCGGGAATAGGCCTGAGGGTGATGCCCAGTTTTTCCGGAGTGGCGACGATGTTCCGTAGCGCAAGGAGACGCGGTACGTATTGTTTCGTTTCACGGGGTAGCCGCAGTGACCAAAAGTCGGTGGACCTTCGGCGCCGTCGGTTGTAGCGCATTGCCTTGAGTACGGTGCCTTCGCCCGCGTTATAGCCGGCCAAGGCCAGCAGCCAATCGCCATCGAAGAAATCGTGCAAATATTCCAAATAATCAAGCGCCGCCCGCGTGGATGCTACGATGTCGCGTCGTCCATCGTACCACCAGTTTAATTTTAAGCCGAAGCGTCGTCCCGTAGCGGGGATAAACTGCCAGATGCCGGCTGCGTGGCCCGAGGAATAGGCGTAAGGCTGAAAGGCGCTTTCTACCACCGGCAATAACACGATCTCGGTGGGCAGTCCCCGTTGTTCCACTTGGCTGACGATGTAATGCAGATAGGGTCGTGCGTGCTCGGCGACGCGATCCAGGTAGTCTTGATTGCGGCTGAACCATTTGGCCTCTCCATCGATCCGCCTATCTTGCCGCTCCGGCAAGGCGAAGCCCTGGCGGATGCGGTCCCACAGGTCCGCGTCTTTCTCGCTGGAGTGGGCGCTAGCGGGTTGAGGGTCGTAGCTAGCGAAATCCTCCGTTGTTTCCGCATTCTCGTATTCTAGTGAGGGCTCATCTTCTGTCGTCGAGACGGCAAAGGACTGGGATTCGTCGGATGTAACGGTATGTCTTGGCCAAATTTGAGAGGGTTTATCCTCTATTATCGAGAAGGGATAGAATTGGGATTGGTCGGGTGTACCGGTATACCTTGGCCATATCATTGAGGGTTCATCCTCTGTTGCCGGTAGGGTAAACGATTCGGTTTCGTTAAAGCTGTCGGGCTCCTGTGGATCAGCTTCATCGGGAAGCTCCCGGGACGGCGCGCCAAACACGATCTCGGAACCGTCAAGAAAGGGTTCATCCGAGGCATCACTGGATGGTGTGGTCTGCGCTGGCGTCGGGGTATTTGTGCTGTCACCGGCGGTCTGCTCAGGTCTCGCCCGCTGCCCATGAAAAGTACAGCCGCCGATCATCAATCCCACCGCCATGAGGCATACAAGGAAAGATTTTTTCCCCTCTGAATGTTCCATAGTTTCAATCTTCTTAGGCGGCTCTAGATAGGGTGTCTTACTCCAAAATCAACCAATCGAGGGTGTCGTGCACCTACAGGCTTCCCGTTCAAAAGGACAGCGCTAAATTGCAATTATTCGAAATTAAGCGGATAGACCTAGACGCTTTCTAATGTTTTCATCAGCATAACGAAGTTGGCGAAAAGAGCCTAGACGGAATGTCTTTGGGTTTATCTACCTTTCAGATTACGCTTTACTTATACGACAGTCAAATTAAAGGCTCGCATTCCATACAGAAATTGACAATCCATTAACATGGGGTGTATTTGATGACCTTGGCTTGAACCCATTCATCAGGCAGAAGGAGTCGTGGGATGATCGATCATGGACAATTTGCCGTGCCGGGGACCACACCGTCACGACTGGTTTTTGAGGTCGCGTCGGAGTTGGCGGGTGAAGACGATTTGCCCCCAACGGACTCATCACGGCTTTCTGCAAAGCCCTCGAGGCCCGCAAGGATCGGATCCCGGGTCAGGGTGAGGGGGCCGCTTGCGCTGGATCGCATGTGCCGCAATACACCCGAGACCCCGTTGGACATCCCGCTGCATCCGGCGGCGGAGCGCTTCTGGCGTGACCGTGGTTATCTAACGTGAGACCTGCCCAGTTGCGAGCCCCGGTCATTCGAATGATTTAAAGCGGACCGAGACGCTGCGACCCGCACGCACGGCGAGACATCATGGCATTTGCAGCACTACGGCACAGAGACTTCCGTATTTTCTGGATTGGCCAGGTCCTTTCGGGGGTGGGAACACAGTTCTCTACGGTAGCCATGGCATGGCAGATCTATGAACTCACCAACTCCCCCCTTCACATTGGCATGCTCGGGCTCGCCCGTGCCATTCCCCAAATGTCGCTTCTTCTCTTCGGCGGCCTTCTTGCCGACGCCGTTGACCGCAAGCGCTTGCTGATCGTCACCCAGGTCGGGCAGTTTTTGGTTTCGGCGGGGCTCGTGGTCATCACGCTCTCCGGCAGGGCCTCCCCTTTTGCCCTCTACGGCGCAAACGTGTTCTTTGCGATCTTTTCATCGCTGGAAACGCCGGCCCGACAAGCGCTCCCTCCCAATCTCGTGCCCCGCACTGAGCTGCCCAACGCCCTGGCTTTGACCAATGCCCAGCGCCATGTTGCAATGATCGCAGGACCCTCCCTGGCCGGAATAGCTCTAGGTTTTGTTGGGCCGGCCCTTTGCTATGGCGTGGACGCCATATCCTGGCTTGCCATGGCGTTCTCGCTCACTTGCATCACGACCCCGCTCAGCGCCGCTGGTCGTCGAGCCATATCTTTCAACTCGCTCAAGGAAGGCGTGGGCTTTGTACGCTCCCAACCCGTGATTTTGCTGCTCATGTCCCTTGACTTTGGCATGACGTTTCTTGGATCGACACGCGCGCTACTCCCCATCTACGCGCGCGACATCCTCCAGGTGGGCCCGGAAGGGTTGGGCATTCTTCACTCGGCGGTCGCGGCGGGTTCGCTGGGCTCGGCCACCTTTCTGAGCTTTTGGGGACGTGTCCGGCGCGCCGGGCGGTGGGCCCTCATCGGCGTAGCCATCTACGGCGCCTGCGTGCTTCTGTTTGCGTTCTCAACGATCTTTTGGTTTTCGGTCCTGATGCTGGCAGGAACGGGTATGGGGAATACGATCGGCGCCGTGCTACGTAGCACGATCAACCAGTTATGCACCCCCGACGAAATCCGCGGCCGGATGTCTTCTGTCAACAGCATCTTCACCAGCGGCGGACCTCAACTGGGCCAGTTCGAGTCAGGTCTGGTCGCTTCCTTCGCTGGGGCGGAGATCGCCGCGTTCATAGGAGGTGTGGCCACGCTCTTGCTGGTGACGAGTGTCTCCGTCGCTGCCCCAATCGTCCGCAAGTTCGAGATCGGCAGTGAGAGCTTGCCCACCCCGACGGGCCCCCGACATCGCTAGAAAGGGGGTGGGAAAAGGGGACGCAACTCTTTTTCTCTAAGCGAGGTCAAAACTCTGCGTTTCCCGGTGTACGCGGGAAGGGGATCACATCGCGGATGTTTTTAAGACCGGTCAGATACATCATCATCCGCTCCAACCCGAGTCCGAAGCCCGAGTGAGGGACCGTTCCGAATCGGCGGAGGTCCAGGTACCACCAGTAGGGCCTTTCATCCAGTCCCGTTTCCTTTAACCTCTTTAGAACCACGTCGTATCGCTCCTCACGCTGGCTTCCCCCGATAATCTCCCCGACCCTCGGCACCAACACATCTATCGCTCGCACCGTTCGGTCGTCATCATTGACACGCATATAAAAGGGCTTGATGTCTTTCGGGTAGTCGGTAACGATCACCGGCTTCTTGAAGATTTCTTCGGTTAGAAACCGCTCATGCTCCGTTTGCAGGTCGTGGCCCCACATGGGCGGGAACTCCCACTTCCTGTTGGCGTCTTGCAGGGCCTTGATGGCGTCGGTGTACGAGAGATGGGCAAAGGCCGATCCTACGACATGCTCCAGCGTGTTGAGTACGGTTTTCTCCACACGTTGATTGAAAAACTCAAGGTCTTCCCTGCAGTGCTCGAGAACGTGGCGAATGGTGTATTTGAGAAACTCCTCGGCAACGCGCATGTTGTCTTGGAGGTCATGGAACGCCATTTCTGGCTCAATCATCCAGAATTCGGCCAGATGGCGTGGCGTGTTGCTGTTCTCGGCACGGAAGGTGGGGCCAAAGGTATAGACTTTGGTAAAGTTCAGGGCGAATATCTCGGCCTCCATCTGGCCGCTCACGGTGAGGTACGCAGGCCGTCCGAAAAAGTCCTGCCGCCAGTCCACGTCGCCGTCATCGGCCCTGGGAACGTTTCGTAGATTCAAAGAGGTGACGTTGAACATCTCACCGGCGCCCTCGCAATCGGAGGTGGTGATGATTGGGGTCTGGACGTAGATGAAGTCCCGCTCCTGAAAGAAGCTGTGTATGGAGTGGGTGAGGACGTTGCGCACGCGGAAGGCCGCGCCGAAGGTGTTACTGCGGACCCTGAGGTGGGCGATCTCGCGCAGGAACTCAAAAGAGTGTCCCTTCTTTTGCAGCGGATAGTTCGCAGGATCCGCCGTACCATAAACAGAAATGCTTGTGACCTTCAATTCCACGGCTTGACCCTTGGCGGGGGATTGGACCAGGACACCCGATGCGGAAATGGAGCTGCCAGTGGTGACTTGGGTGAGTGTTTCATTCGGCAACACTCCATCTTCCACCACGAGTTGTAGGCTCTTGAACCGTGAGCCATCATTTAATTCAATAAAGGTGATGCCCTTGGAGTCCCGACGTGAGCGAACCCAACCCTGCACGGTGATTTCGCTCCCCACGGGCAAAAGGTAGGCCTGCTTAATTGATGAGCGCTGTGAATCCATAGGGCAAGTATCGGAAAATGAGCCAGGATGTCAACCTGCTTTTTGTTGGAATATCCTCATTTGTCGCTGTCGCCGTTCTGTGGCGAGTCTTTAGAACCGTTCCAGAAGCGCTATGGTTTCCACCTCCTCTGTCTGGGGAAACATGTCAAATGGCTGAATGCTCGTCAGTCGGTATCCATCTCCCGTCAGCCGATCCAGATCTCGTGCCAGGGTCGCTGGCTCACACGAGACATAGAGGATCTTTGGCGCCCTGGCGGCGAGCATAGCCTGTAGGGCTTGAGGCTGGAGGCCCTTCCTTGGGGGGTTGCAAACAATTAAATCGATTTCAGACAGCTGGCGCCTTGCCTCCTCGATCTTATCCGCCACGTCCCCTACAAAAAAACGGCAGTTGTGAAAGCCGTTCATCCGCGCGTTCTGTTTGGCTGTCGAGATGGATAGGAGATTTTCATCGACACCCCAAACAGAGGCAGCATTGGTTGCTAGGTACAGGGAAAGGGGCCCGACTCCGCAGTAGAGATCCAGGACCCTCTCCCGTCCTTTGAGATCTGCCATGGCGACAGTGGCTTCATAGATCCGACGAGCCATAGATGGGTTCGCCTGGCAAAAGACACCGGCGGGTAGCATGAGTTTCAAAAATCCAATCTGTTCCACGATGGCGTCACGGCCAGCTAATGAACGGTAACGTTCCCCCCAAATCACATTGCCTCGTTCCTCGTTGATATTCTGGACGACCCCGCTGATAAAAGAAAAACGTCGATGGAGGGCTCGGGCTAACTCTTGGCCTTGGCGAAACCCGCTGTGGCGAGTCACAAGCGTAACCCCGAGCCTACGCTGCGAGAAGCTGTAGCGGAAGTCCACATAGCGAAGCTCACCGCTGTCGTCTTTCTCGTTATAAGCTTCGATCCCCAGCCGAACCATTTGCCCTTTTAGGTACTTCAGCACGGAGTTCACGGGTTTCGGATGAACCGGACAAGAAGAGATGTCGATCACACGGTGACTCTGCGGGTAATAAAG
>JAPUFX010000119.1 GCA_027293415.1 Candidatus Methylomirabilota bacterium | reverse complement strand
CCATGAATGTTCTACAACATTCTTTCTTCCATTCATTCCGAGGGATCTGCGCTTATCAGCATTCATCATTAATAGGAGCTTTTCTTTAATTTCCTGCGCAGAGGTCGGATCGCTCAAGAGTAGAGCGTCAAACCCGTCTTTTACAAGTTCCGCTATTCCACTTTCCTCTGCGATAATTACAGGAAGTTCACACGCCATTGCTTCGAGAACGGCAAGACTTGATGGCTCGTTTTTTGATGGAAGGACAAAAACATCACCCGCTGCAAAATACTTCTCAACCTCAGAAGACAGTCCAACAAAGGTAACCACATCGGAAATTCCTAAGGCCATAGCGTGCGCCTGGTACTCAGCTGAAGGTCCCCCTCCAACCACCAAGCATCTCAGTTCTTTCTCACCTTTTATCTCGTGAATCAATCGCGCTACACCCTCGATCAAAAAACGGAGCCCTTTTCTCTTAAACTCGGATCCAACAAACAGAATGACAACAACATCGTCTCCGATTCCATAAGCATCACGCACTTCCTTTCGGTAAGAATCACGAAGACCTGGTTGGAAAGTCTTAGATTCCACGCCCGGATATACGACCTCAATCTCTCTCGGTATCAGACGATAATTGGCAATAATGTCTTCCTTAATTAACTTCGATGTCGCGACAATCCTTTTATTGCATATTCCTTTTCGAAATTGTAGCGATTCCAAAATCAGGTAGCTCATATGCCTCGGATCAACAGCCACTTTCATATAATTGATGATCTTTTTCGTTCGAGACTGTCCTCTCCATATCCAGTTTCGATAGCAGATACAGGTCACATAGAAAACATCACACCTCAAAACCCGTTCAAAACTTTGGACAACATCATACTGCTCTCTTTTCAGGAGCCTTGCTGTTTGTATAGCAAAGTCCCAGGAGTTGAGATGGATAGGCTTCCTTATGCGATGTTTTATAGGATGGATAACTATACCCTTACAGGCATCCTCATCGAATTCTTGAGAGTAGACATGAACCTGATGTCCCTTCTTTAATAAGGATCGTGAAAGCTCTACAGCAATCCTTTCTGCACCACCGGTTTGAATGAAGCGTTTAATGAGAATCGCAATCTTCATGTTACCCTTCAACTCCAGGGTCTCCGAATCCGCGTGGGTGGCTACCCAGCTCCGCCGGGCGCAGTTGCACCCCGCCCTGGGTCAGCTCTTTGTCGGCAATGTGACGGAAAAGTAACATGGCCCCTCTCCTCACGCAAGCCTTCTTCCGACTTGACCGTGCGGGCCTTTGCCGTCTATTGCCAATGCTAAAATTGATCCCTTCCGACCTCCGTTCCTGTCAGCAGCACTGCCGGCCGGGCCCGTTCCCCTTTCACCTGGCCTTCCTGGCAAGGATGAGGTAGCTGATCTGCTCCCCCGGATACAGGTCTACCCCGGCCCCGCCAAGCGCTTTGGGAGCGATGGGCGCATTGGCCCTCGGTTGAGCTTTTCTCTTGACCAGCCAGACTCCTAGATGCTTCAATATCGACTCGTGGATAACGAGATCAAAGACCAAATTCCGTCCCCACCACCCTTAGTCGGCAATCACAGCAAAGTGATCCGGCACCAGGGTAACCTCACCTGGCAGGATATTCCACTCGAGCCATACAAAGAGACGACAGAGACCTGGAAGGGCGTCACGCGCCGCGAGCTATCAGGTAAACGCGGGGAATCTCAGCGGTTTCACGTGCGGTATTTCGAGATCGCCCCCGGCGGGTACAGTACGCTGGAGAAGCATGAACACGAGCACGTCGTCGTTCCGTTGCGGGGGCAAGGTGAGGTTCAATTCGGCTGCTATATCTACAAGGTGGGGATTGGAGATGTGGTGTACGTTGCTCCAAACGACCCTCATCAATTTCGGAACCCCGAGGATGCAAAAGAAGCCTTCGGCTTTCTCTGTATTGTCAACGCCGAACGCGATATCCCGATGACAGTGGATGGACTCGGTTTCTGTTATATTTGTGAGTAAACGTGGGGCCAATGGGGGGCACTGATCGGGTTATCGAACAGCTTTTAAAATCTCGTCAGTTGGATGCAATTTGTTGAGGCAATAGAAATGAATTCCCGGAGCGCCGCCGTCCAAGAGTTCTTTGCATTGGCGGATGGCAAACTCAACACCAGCTCTTACCATAGTCTCTTTATCATCTTGGATGGGTTCAAAGATTTTTTTCACTTCATCGGTTACGGTTGCACCGCATAACGAACAGAATCGCTGCAAAGCCCCATAATCTGTAATAGGCAGAATTCCCGGAATCACCCGCACGTCAACACCAATTCTGCGCAGCCTATCGATGTATTCAAAATAATCTTTGTTATCAAAAAATAACTGCGTAATGACAAAATCAGCTCCCGCTTCAATTTTCAATTTGAGAAATTCTGCATCTCTTTCTCTGTCCGGACACAAAATATGTCCTTCGGGAAATCCAGCCACCGCAATTCCGAAATAATCACCGAAATTAGCACGTATAAACGCAGCGAGCTCACTACTGTATTTGTAATTGTCATCCGTGGGTTGCCAGTCAGGTTGATCCTGGGGTGGATCACCGCGAAGGGCCAAAATATTTCTTATTCCCCGAGATTTAATGTCTTCCACGATAGTCTTGATATCATCTTTGGTATTTAAAACACAGGTGAGATGCGCCATGCCAATAACGTGATGTTGTTCTTCGATGTGTTGGACGACATCAAAGGTTTTTTCCCGATTCCCTCCACCGGCACCATACGTGCAAGAGATGTAATCAGGGCTCAGTTCACAGAGCTGTGCGATAGTCTTCAGTAAATTCTCATACCCTTTGTCAGTTTTCGGCGGAAAGAGTTCGAACGAATACGTTTTCTCTTGATGGTCAAATACATCTTTAATCCTTTTCATAGGTAAACACCCTTATGTGCTGGTCTCTTCCGGTGAGGACCTCTTTGGCCAGGATCCTGACTCGATCCTCAGCAGCAGCATACTGAAGTGGGGCGAAGGGATCAAGAGGGACTGAGGCAGGACTGGATGGGGGTGGCCCATCCCCTATATACTGTCCCCGGAAACATCCGCGGCGGCCGGGTTGAGCATCTGGCGGTAGTTATGCAGCCGCCGCTCGACGAGCCGCTCCCAGGAGTAGCATTGTGCCTTCTCGAGGGCCGCTTGGCGCAGGTCCCGGGCGGCGCCCGCCTCCAGAGTGAGCAACTCGAGTAAAGCGGCGGCCAGTTCTTCCACGCTTCCGACCGGCACGGTAGCTCCAACCACGAACATCTCCGGACCTCCGCAGCGTGTTGACACCACCGGGGTCGCGCAGCCCATCGCCTCCAGCGCGGCGAGGCCAAAACCTTCCTCGCGCGAAGGGATCACGCTCACCGTGGCCAGATTGTGGAGCTGGGCCACCACCGACTGCGGCTGATGGCCCACGAACCACACATTTTCCAGGTGGAAGTCGCCCCGCTCCTCGGCGCTGAACTCTCTCTCCAGCTGGCCGGTGCCGGCAATCACCAGCAGGGCCTTCTGGCCCCGTTGCACGAGCCGGTTTGCCCGCAGTAGGATGTCCACCCCTTTGGTGTGCGAGATCTTCCCGGAAAAGGTGATGATGGGTAGCCTGGGAATGTCCCCGATGCCGAGTGCCCGCAACGTGTGGGCCCGGCTGACACGCCGGCGGCGGAAAATGCGCTGGTTGTAGCCGTTTTCAAGTACCACGACCTTCTCGGGCTGGATGCCCGGGTAGAGGTCCAGCACCTCGCGCTGGGAAAATTCTGAGACGGCAAAAATCCAACGGGCTCCTGCGGCTGCCCGGTTGGCGTAGGCTTGCATTCGCCGGTCGTACCGGTAGCCCATCTGGTCACTGTGGTGGGCGGTTACCACGTAGGGCAGCCCGAGTTCGCTGATCAGGTAGGGGATCGTCCAGATGTGCTGGCACTCGACGACATCCGGACGGAACCCGTCGATCACTTCCTGGAGTTCCCGCCGCGCCTCCTGGAAGTAGAACTCCAACAGTTCGTCCGAGAGGTCACGGAAGGTCCACGCCTCCGGCCCGCTTCGCGGGTTCGGGTCGGGGATCATCAATGGAAAGGTAGGCAGGACACGTCCTTCGCGCTCGACCGGAAAACGCCAGATGCGGTAGAGGTCCGGTTGGGAGTAGTAATGGTGCTTTTCCGGGGTGTCGATCTGCGCATCGGGGAAGAACAGGATCGCCTGGTGGCCCCTTTGCCGGAGTGCCTCGAGCACACCTTCGGCCACCATTCCGCTACCGGTCCCCCACGGGCCGGTGTTGGTGAGTAGAACTCTCACGGTTTTATCCAGACCGCTTATGTTTCGCTAAGTATAGTTAGTCAAAAAAAAGGTTCCTGACACCTTTTTCCCCAAAGAAAGAATTCCAACCAGACGAAATGCATGAGCAACCCCAGCACGAGAGCCGCTCCATAAATGAGTGAAGGCAGCGCGATTACGCTACTGTATCAGGCGCACCCTCTTGCATAGCCGTTGAAAGCTGCGGCCTGCCGCAGTCTATTTCGCCGTCCGCGGTTCGAGACCTTTCTCACGGGCTTGCCAGAGCCAGAGGTACTCTTTGCGGAGAAGCGAAATGTAATTACGATCGCGAGTGAGTACATATGCTGCAGTTAAGCTCTGCACGTCCTCTATCCATACCTGGATATTTGGCTGGTCGGATGCAGCTGCGAGAAGTTTCTTGAAGCTATCTCCGCCAGACGATATGATCGCGGCCTGCTGCTCCGCCCTGTACCACTGAAAGACCGTGAAGCCTGCCCGAGTAAATACAGCCGGAATATCGATCTCGAAACCTTGATCCTTCAGATTGACAGACAATCCGGCGAGGCATGCAGCCATGAAACACGCGGCACGCGATGCTGTCTCGGTGGTGGCACCGGTTGGGTGAGGCTTATGTTCTCTTCCCGCGCCCTCAAGAGTGGCTGATAGGATCTGGCTCAGCACCATAATTGCTGCATCAGTGAGGTCGTTGGACGGATCAAGGTTCGAACCCTCCCGGATTTCGTTAGCAGCAGCGATCAATGCCTGGTCGAATGGCTCGTCGGGGACCGGCACCTTGAGCTTATCAGTATTCATGTCAGACATTGTGGACGCCTCTTCAGAAACCCTAAACGCAGCGGCTTTCCCGTGCCCAAACGGAACGGCTAGGCCTTCTCGAGCCAGGACCTGAGGCGCTCGGGTGGATAGCCGACCGGGGTGAGCAGGGTTTCGGCGGCCCGGAGGAGCAATTCTACATACCTTTCTTTATCATAGCTCTCCTCCCCTGTCAGCAGCAGTGCCGACCGGGCGCGATCCCCTTTCACCTTGGCCTTCTGATCGAGGATGATGTAGCCCACCTGCTCCCCCGGGTGCAGTTTCACGCCGGCCCGAACCAACTCTTTGGCGGCGATGGCACCGGCGTCCTCACGGACATATTGCATTGGGTTTTTCGACAGCGTCCGGGTGATAACGAGCTCCTCGAACGGGACTCGCCCCTCACGAATCTCGTCCACATGACGCTGGAGTATTTCGATGGCCCCGGGAACCCGCACTAATACCTCGGCGGCATTATTTGCCTGGGCCAGGCAGTCGAGCATCTCTTGCTGGGCTCTCGCAATCTTCGGCGCGGTGTCGTGACGGCGAAGCTCCAGGCCACGGACCTTTTGCTCGCCATTCTGAAAGACACCGTAGAAGCGGTTCGGCACCGTGATCTCTGGAGCCTCTCGGGACGGGCAAAAGACGATCCACTTATAGATCCCCTCAACCGCAATGGGAATCTTTGTCGCGTCCATGATCTCCTGACACAGATCCTTAAGCTCTTGCTCCGCGAGCCCCGGCTTTTGCAGGTAGATCGAGTCCACGATGGCGTGGATCACCTGAAAGTCAGAGGCCTCCGCAATGGTCCGCGCGCGGAGCAACATTTCTCGCCCGAGGCTCGTCACCGCTTCGTGGGCCATGATCTGGCCCCAGCGGGCATTCCGGTACCCCAGGTAGCCAAAGCTCACCAGCAGACACCAGCGCAGAGCAGACTGCAAAAGGTCGTAGCGCCGCCGCGCCGCACCCTGGCTCGCCTTTTTAAGGTTTTTGTACCGAAGCCGCTTCTCGAGCAGGGGACGGAGGACCCGGGGGACGAGGCCTTCTCGGCGCTGGCAGAGACTATACCCCGCTTCCGGCACCGCCCCCTTCGGACAGCATTCGCAGTTCACCGTTTCTGGAGAGATGTTGTAGGCCACCATGAGGGAGGGATACATGCTGGCAAAGTCGATCTCTGCCACGTTTTCGTGTAGTCCCATCGGAGGCAGATACACCATCCCTCCCTTGTCCACCGTAATGAGCTCTGCCAACGTCTTGGCCTCTTCCACCTCTGCCTTCTTCCAGGGGATCAGCGCCCCCATCCGGGTGGCCTCATCCATCTGCATCGAGGTGATGGCGACACCGGTCGAGAGACGGGCCTGCCGCTGCACGGGAACCTTGGCGACCCGACAGACCTCGAGCAGCCCGGGGAGTTCCGCCTCATTGTAAATAAAGGAGTTGTGCAGATCGATGTGCCAGCGACCGTAGAGGGGAAAAGGCGGAGTCATATAGATGACACGACCATAACTGAAAAAGCTGCGCCCCTCTCGCGGCGGTCTGCGGGTCACCGGCTCGCGATCGAAAGGAAGGTCCACCCTGTGTCTCTTCGCCAGTTTCAGCAGGAGGGGCAAGAGAAAAGCATCCCCCTCCTCGGTGTAAATGAGGTCGGGATCGTAGCGCTCCAGCAGGTCCTTGAACGCCGTGAGCAGCTCGGTCTCTTCTCCCTGGCAAAGATCGTACGTTTCTCCCTCGACCGTGACCTGAAGCGCGGTGAGGCGCCTCGAGAAACGGCCAACGGGCCCCACGCCCCGCATCTCCATGACCCGAAGAGGGGGAAGAGCGTACTCTAACGCCCAGGGATCATCCCGACATTCGATCCCTCTGAGGACACCCTCTTCGTGCTCGATGACACAGAAGGCCAACGGAAAGATCTGCCGCTCGTAACAATAGAGTTGGGCTAGGTGAATCCCACAGTTCCAGAAGAAGACTCGCGGATGCTCCAGGAAGAGGCGATCGGGGAGCGAGGGATACTGATTCGGATCCGCCAGGGCGATCTTCAGGACCTCGACCTTCTCCTCGCTGACAAGATCCCACCGCTTGACAAACTGAAGCCCCGCGATGGAGGGTTTTCCCTCGAGCTCCGTGATGAGCGGTTGCAGGTCCCGCATCTTTCCCTCGGCGTAAAAGGCCGGGGTAAAGGGGTCCTCCAGGCGTAACCGCTCCCCCGCCTCGGTGATCCACCACAGCACCATCCCGTGCTTGGCAGGGTACAGGTCAAAAAGCCAACCCTGAGTCTGCATCCCGTTCTCGGCCGACGGCCGCCTCGAGTCGCTCTAAACGCTTTCGAATCTCTTGCAGGGCTTTCTCCTGTTCCAACAAGACGGCCATTACCACCGCCTCAAAGGGGGTGGGCCGGGCCACATACGACGCCTCAGCGGCATGCTGCCTCGCATGCTGGAAAAGGCGGTCAAAGGCCTCGCGGTCACTCCGCCCAAGTGCCCTGCGGAACTTTCCCCAGGACTCCCGCTCTTGATGGAAGGCCTGGACGATACTCGTGACGGTTCGACCCATAGTTCACCTCCTAGGCTCACCGCAGGCGGTTCGACCCATAACTTACCTCCTAGGCTCACCGCTGGCGGTTCGACCCATGACTTACCTCCTGGGGGTTCGACAGGCTCACCCTAAAGCTCACCGCTGGGGATTCGACTGAGCTCACCCTACACGGTTCGACCCATGGCTCACCTCAGGAAGGGAAGGAGTAGGTCAGCTGGTAGGGTCTCGATCCGGGGTTCGACTAGGCTCACCCCAGGACGAGAGAACGGTTTCTCACGCCGAAAGATGAAGCCCTGCTCGCTGCGATCGACCCGCATGCTTCGTGACGCCACGTCTAGCCAAGGCACGTGAAGGTTCCTTCGCCCGGATTCGACGGGCGCATCCGCCGCGGTCACCAGGACCTTGCATCCCTGCTCGGCCTGCCGTTTTATCTCTGCTGCGATCTTGCGAAGCAACAAGTTTGCCTCCTTGAGAAGGACATTGGCATCGGCAAAGAGCGAGGTCGCCCCCGAGAGGATCACCAGGCCCGGGGTGCGTTTTTGGATAAAAGGCTCCAGACGGCGGAAGGCCAGGGCAGCCAGCTGGTGGACGGTAAAGGTGCGGATGATGTGGATCCGGGACAGGACCGGCTGGGGATCGCGTCTTGCGGCCAGGGCCAGACGAGAGACGATGTAGGGGTCGGTGCTGTTGCCCGCGTCCACCAGGAGGACTCTCTGCCCCTTGAGGGCGTAGAGCCCCGCGGCAAAGGTCGCCAGCGAGAGGACTATATTGGACCCTCGAAGCAGTGCGACAATCCCCGCTGGCGGGGACTGGACCAGGGCCTGAATGAGTGCCGGCAACCGCTGATCCTGGGAATCCGCACTGGCCACTCCATCGTCAGGGACACCTGTGGCGAGCGAAGCAAGAGTGCGCATGATAGAGACTCCTGCCGGGAAGGACTTCCTGAAGGCCTGTTCAGGAGCTCAGACCCGGTGAAATTGCTCTTTCGATGCAGTTGAACTGTTGAATCGGCGGAGCAAGCCCACCACCTTGCCGAGAATCCGGATGCCCTGGCCCTGAGGTTCTCGAAGGGCCTGTGGAAACCGCAGCGGAGTGTAGGCAGGGTTATCCGAAGCGAGAAGGACCGTATCGACCCGCCGCTTGAAGCGCTTCAGAACTGCCTCTTCCTCGATCAGGGCCACCACGATATCCCCGGGCACGGCAGTCTGCTGCTGACGCACGATGGCGATATCGCCGGGAGCCACGGTGGGGGCCATACTGTCGGTGAGGACCCTGACGGCAAAGCCATCGCCGCCGCCCAGCCAGAAGGCCGGCACCGGGATATAATCCACTACCTCGTCCCGGGCGAGCACGGGCGACCCGGCGGTCACTCGATCGTATACGGGGAGGTATCCGACCTGCTCTTCAGGGGGGAGCGGGTTGCCTGCCGGGTCCTTCAGGACCTGAATGCCGCGGGGACCAGAAAGGCGGCGGATATAGCCTTTTTGCTCGAGCGCCCGGACGTGCCGAAAGGCACCGAACCGGCTCTTGACCCCGATCGCCTCGGCGATCTCTTCTAATATAGGAGGCATCCCCCGCTGCCGGAGCGAGCGGAGAATCTCTTCGAGCACCTGCCGCTGCTTTGGACTGAGCCCTTTCATGAGGCCACCTCCTAGTGGGACCCTATGGATAACCTCTGTTATCTATCCCTTGTCAAGTGGAAAATTCAGGTGGGTCGAATTGGGTTCGAAAAGGAAGGAAGAGCCGTCAGATTATGTGCGCCAAAAACTCTAATTCTTTTTCGAGGAAATATACAATAACTAGCTGATATAAAAATGCTTTAATCCTAGAATGGCCACATGTCCAGACTGGAGCATGACCTACCAGAAAATTCCAGTCCGACCCCAATTCCATTTCCCTTCTTTGCTAGACCGCGCCCTATCCCTGTGCCAAAAATTGGAGGAGTGCGGGCACGATCTCCTCGTGCGCGTCCTCTTGCAGATAGTGGCCCGCATCAGGGAGCCGAAGCACCTGGGCATTTGGGAAGTCGGGGATCCATAGCTCTTCGAGATAGGTGGGCAAGAAGGCGATGTCCTTCATCGCCCACACGATGAAAGTGGGCTTTGAACGGAGTTGCATGAGTCCCTCGTGGATTGTGTCGAGGAACTCGCTGACATTGCCCTCGGGTCCCGCCGGGATTTCTCGGGGAAAGACCAAGATCCCGGTACGCGAGGACCACGTGGGATGGGGGGCGAGGTAGGCCGCCCGTTCGTTCGGACCGAGGCGCTCGGGGTGGCGCAGGCCCGCCCGGAACAAGAACCCCCGAACGAAGGCGTGGGCTCCCTTGACAAGGATCTCGCCCACACCGGGAGTACGGAATAGGCGGAGTGGGAGGGG
>JAPUFX010000118.1 GCA_027293415.1 Candidatus Methylomirabilota bacterium | reverse complement strand
CGCCTTCGCCGGGATCGATCCTCGCCTCGTGGAGTCAGGGATGCACAAGGGCAAAGCCAAGATGTCGAAGCGCGGCTCCCGCTATCTCCGGCGGGCCCTCCATATGGCGAGCTTTGTTGGGATGCGGGGCGACGCCCTGTTCCGGCAGATCTATGAGCGACAAAGAGCCCGGGGTAAGCATCATTTCATCGCCCTGAGCCATGTTCAGAATAAGCTGGTGCACGTCATCTATTCGGTCTTGAAGCACAACAGGCCCTATGTCCCGATTGAAGCGAGAGCGGTGTCGTAGGAATGTTAGGGGGTTGACTGGATATAGCTTGTCAGTAATCTGCACTCTCTGACTTACCTGGCAACGCTTTTCCCGTACCAGACGCTTCCGGATCATTTCGCGTTCGTACTCGGCCACGGATCCGGAGATGTTGCGGATTAGGTGTCCGGTGGGGTATGGTGGTCCGGATTTTTCATTTCAGATCAGCTGTGTGGGCGGGGAGGTTCAAGCGGGGTGGATGCGACGCAAGTTCTGTGCCCGAAATTGTGCCCACCACCCCTCGCGCACCTCACCCTATGCCACTCCACCCAAGATGGAAGGAAACACCAAGTTCACAGGAGTTAAGAGTGGAGCGAAGATACGAAGGGGTGGTGGACGGTCTCAAAATCTGTTGGGCCTTCGCGCCCGTGCGGGTTCGACTCCCGCTCCCGGCACCACGTCTTCCTGCACCGAGCGAGCCCACCTAACCTCCTGCACCCTGTAGAGCAACCGGCTGGTTAGGTCCGGTTGCGTCGGTGATGGCTACCCCCGCCCCGCACGTGCATATTGGTGAGTGTCGGTTGGCCGGAACACTGCCTTGTCAAGGCAACGGAGGGCGCACGCGATGGGAAGGATTCACGTGCAATTTCTGGGGAGTGGGGATGCTTTTGGGAGTGGGGGGCGGTTGCAGACCTGTATCCTGGTTACCGGGACCAAGAGTCAATTCTTGATAGATTGCGGGGCTTCTGCCCTGATTGCGATGCGTCGGTACGGTGTCGATCCCAATGCGATCAGCTTGATTTTGCTTTCCCATTTACACGGCGACCACTTTGGTGGCATTCCATTTTTTCTCCTTGATGCCCAGTTCATCAGCAAACGGACCCAGGCCTTGCTGATCGCCGGTCCTGCTGGCACGAAAAAGAGAGTGGCCGAGGCGATGGAGGTGATGTTTCCCGGCTCGTCAGTGGTGCACCAGAAATTTCCCATGGAATTCAGAGAGCTGGAACTCGAACGTCCGCACGAATTGGGCGAAATCACGGTGACCCCCTACTTGGTGGAGCATCCTTGCGGGGCCCCACCACTGGCGTTACGGATTGCGTGTGGAGGAAGAATCATAACCTATTTGGGCGACACGGAATGGACCGACACACTCATTCCGGCGGCGAAGGATGCAGACCTGTTAATCGCGGAATCCTATTTCTTCGAAAAGAAGGTCAAATTTCATCTCGACTTTCAAACACTGATGGCCCGCCTGGACGACCTTCGACCCAGGAGATTGATTGTCACACACATGAGTCAGGACATGCTGGCGAGGTTGGATACACTCGGCTGTGAATACGCGGAGGATGGAAAGGTCGTCGAGATATAGCGACCGCGGCGATAGCATTGCCAAACCAATAACAGGACTCGAGAGCGGTACGATGTTCCTTCGATCCGATAATCTGTGGCTGGCAGGCCTCTGTGGGGCACGCATGGGGGCTGCGATGATGTTCATGGCCTACCCGGCCGTTCTCCCCATTGTGGTGCGCGAGTGGGGACTCTCGGGAACTGCGGCTGGCTCCATCTCCTCCGCCTTTCAGATCTGCACTGCTATCTCACTGGCAGTGGTCTCTGTCTTGATTGACCGGGTGGGGGCCCGGATCGTCTTCCTGTGGGCAAGCTTTGCCTCGGCTGCCGTCTCCCTCTTTCTTCCCGTCCTCGTTGATGGGTATTTCTCGGCGCTGACCCTCTTCTCCCTCGTGGCCATCGCGCTGGCCGGGACCTACACCCCGGGGCTCGTCCTCCTCGCCGAGCGCTTTCCTGTGGCAAGGCGGGGGTGGGCCATCGGGTGGTTCCTGGCTGCTGCCTCCTTGGGCTACGCCCTGGCCCTGGTGCTCGCAGGGCTGGTGATCGCGATCGTGGGGTGGCGTGGGGCCCTGTTCACCCTCGCTCTGGGACCGGTCACCTGCGCGGCCTTGGCGATTCCGGTTCTACGAGGTACGCCGCGGCGACAGGCGACATCTGTCACACGCTGGAGCCTCTGGGATATCCTGATTCGGAATCGTGCAGCTCAACTGATGGTCGCCGGCTACACGTTTCACGCCTGGGAGCTCCTCGGAATGTGGGCGTGGACCCCGGCGTTCTTAACCGTGGTTCTTGGCACGCACGGTCTTGATCTGAGCCGCTCCGCCGGCATTGGCGCTAACCTGACGGCCCTCTTCCACGTTATGGGGATCATCGCCGCCAGCGCAGGGGGCTGGCTTTCGGACCGCTGGGGCCGGACCGCGATTATCATCGGGATGATGGTTTTCAGCACCGCCTGCTCGTTCACTTTCGGGTGGCTCCTGACCGCGCCACTGACGCTGGTGGTTGTCGTGGGCCTCGTCTACGGCTTTTCAGCCCTGGGCGACTCGCCGGTATACTCCGCGGGGATCACCGAGGTCGTGGAACCCTCGCATCTGGGTTCTGTCTTGGCGGTGCGCTCGCTCCTGGGCTTTGGGGCGGGGGCGGTGGCAGCTCTGGCTTTTGGGGCGGTGCTCGATTTCACGGCCAGTGGGCCTGACCCGGCCAGCGGAATCTGGGGGTGGGCGTACAGCGTCTTGGGGATTGGTGGGTTATTGGGTGTTTGCTCTATGTTTTGGCTTCGGGCACTCCCGGAAGGTCGGCGGCTCGCAGGCGGGAAGGGTTGATGCCCCCTACCCTAATCGATCAGACCGCCACTGCAAGCCGAGGTTGAGCACGCGTTGCAACAAAGCCTCGTATGAGGTCCCCGCCTTCTCGGCCGATTCGGCGAAGTCCTCGCCATAGGCGATCTCGGGGTTGGGGTTGGCTTCCAAGACGTAGATCTTCCCGGTCGAGTCGAGCCGCAGGTCGATGCGTGCGTAGCCGCTGAGATTTAGATTGCGGTAAACGCGCTTGGCGAGGTCCTGAATCCTCCTCGGCATCTCCTCGGACAGTCCCGTCGCTTCGCCGGATTTGATGCCATACTTTTTCCTGTACTTGGGACTCCACTTGACCCTCGCAGTGGCGATGTGCCGAGCCTCATCGGGCATCCCCTTCATGAGCAGCTCCCAGATCGGAAAAACCTCGAGCCGCGAGTTCCCCAACACTGCGACGTACAGTTCGCGGCCCTCGATATAGCGCTCGGCGATGGCATCCGTCCCCACGCTCTTATGGATGAAAGCCACGCGCTCTTGGAGCTTTTCTTCGGTGTCGACGATCGAGGCCTGGGCGATACCAAGTGAAGCCTCCTGCGAAACGGACTTCACAATCAACGGGAACGAGAGCCGTTTGCGCCGCTTGACTGGTCGTCCTATGGGAAAGACGGCGAACTCGGGAACAGAAATACGGTGATAGGCAAGGATCTGCTTGGAAAGGGCTTTATCGCGAGCCAACATCAGTCCGCGGGGATTGCAGCCAGTGTACCGTACCCGCAACAACTCGAGGTAGGCGACGACGTTTTGATCAAAGACCGCGACACCATCGAACTCCTCAAGGAGATTGAAGCTGATGTGGGGCTTCCATTCGTCGATCGCCTTGCGAATCACTGCGAGGTCACTCAGCACGCCGACCGTCTGTACTTCGTGCCCCATCTCGCGGAGGGTGGAGACGACGTCAAATTCTGTTTTCCACTCTGCGGTCGCGAGGTCGACACCGGTGGTGTCCTCCGGAGGGATCAGCCCCTCATGCATCATGGCCAACACGCGCAACTTTCTCATAGCGCCACCCGGTGACGACCGCTGTGGAGATAGTTCATCGTCTGGACCGTGAGGAGGACCGTGAAATCCAGCTTCGCCTGGTCCTCGGATACGGCTAGCCGCAAATTCAGCTCGCGGCACCGTTCGATCATATCTTCAAGGACCCGGTCGATCGTGTACTGGTATTCCCCTGTCCAGCCCGCGACCTTGCGGCGGACTTCGTTGCGGATGCGCTTTAAAAAGCGAGCTGCCGGCATGTTACTGGCGAACTGCGATCCGTCGGAAAAAAGCCGCCTCAGATCCCGGTCGTAAAAGTTTGGGTATTCAAGACCGTAGTGCTCGCGTTTTTCTTTATAATGATGTCGCAAGGTTTTGCGCAAACGGAAGAGGGGATCGACGCGCGCTTTCGAGGTTACCGGCGGTTCTTGGGTGGCAATTTCCCCCATGAGCTGGTCCATGTATTCGAGTTTTTTGAGCGCCGGCCAGCCTGCATAGCGCTCTCTCCACATGGAGTGCGGGTCTAGCCAAACCGCGAAGGTCTCGGCGAAATCCTCAGCGGGGTGGCTTTGCGCGTACCAGGAGTCCAAATGCAGGACAAAACTCTTGCTGTATGGTTTTGGCGTGTAATACTCGGGATAGGGCACGGAGGATTTGCCGAACACCCGATGACGGCGCGGCCGTCGACGGAGGAGGTACGCGTTCTCGATGGCGTGGCCCGTCTCGTGGCGGAGGATGCGCATGCACCAGTCGAGAGTTCCCCCCTCGACCTCGAGCATCTGATTCAGCTCGAGCCGTGCCAGGCGTGGATGGGCCATGTAAATGGGAATCGCGCTTCCGGGAACCCCGTCGGGTGTGAACCAATCGTCCGAAAGCCAGAAGTGGGGCCGGAAGCGGAGGCCGCGATCCTTCAGTTCTCCAGAGAGCTGTGTAATCCGCTTTTCTAAGTCGCTCCCCTTGATCCTTAGGTTGAGATCGCACATCCTCAGATCGAGAAGCTTTTCATCTGGCCAATCTGCCCATGCATGGTCCCTCATTCGGTGGGAGCGGGGACCTCTTGACTGACGCGAGGGTGCCTTTATTTCTGGCATCGGTACCTCTATAGGTCTCGTGTGAGCGACGCGGCATGACTGCCCTGAATCCGGACCATGAGGGTTCCATGGGAATTCATGCAG
>JAPUFX010000117.1 GCA_027293415.1 Candidatus Methylomirabilota bacterium | reverse complement strand
TCACCTCGCCGCGTACAGGCTCTGTCGGAGGGCAGTCAGGGCTCGGGACAAGGCCACCCTTACCGCCCCTTCACTTTTCCCGACGATGGCGGCGATCTGGCGATGGGGGAGGCCCTCGTAGCGGGCGAGGATCAGGACTTCACGCTCGCCCGGAGGCAGGAGAGAAATGGCGCGTGCGATCCGGGCGGCCGTTTCGGCAGCCTCAAGCCGAGAGAGAGGATCCTCGGTCGGTGAGGCCTGGACCGTGGCCATATCGGTCGCATTGGCTGGGGCTGATTGCCGGCGGGATTGCTTCTCAATTTCGTGAAAGCAGAGATTGCGGGCAATGGTGTAGAACCAAGTCGAGACGGCGACCCGCGGCTCATAACGGTGCCGCTCGTGGTAGATGCGGAGAAAAGTTTCTTGGAAAATATCTTCAGCGGAGGATTGGTTGCCGACGAACCGGCGGATGAAGTTGTAGAGGCGGACTCGATAGCGGGCGTACAGGGCCTCGAAGGCCCCCGGTTCGTTGGCCTGGACGGCGGCCATCACGTGTTCGTCTGTCTGCTCCTGCCACTCCTCCAAGGGTCATTGCACCTTTTCCAGAGCATATGCCCCGAACTCGTAGGTCACCCGTTGTTTGACGCCGTGGCACTCGATGATGTCACCCGGCTGCACATCATCGGGTAAGATCACGATTTCCTCATCCACGGCACAGCTCGCCTTTTTCACCTCGGTCACGGCCCATACGCCATCCTTTTCGCTCACCCGGAGCGAAAGGCCAGCTCAGTTGGGGCAGTCAAAGATGTCACCTTTCCCGATCCCGGCCGGGATCGCAATTTCCTGCCCTCACCCTCTACAGAATGCCGTTGGCATCGCTCCTCTCCCTCTGCCCTAGCTGATCCCGAGCAGGCGCTCGATCTTGCCCCGGTCGAAGCCGACAACCACCTCCCCATCAATCACCGTGACCGGGGTTGCACGGACGCCCAGCTTCAGAAGTTCCTCCAGAGCCTGTTGATCTTCCCGAACATTCTTCGCAGTGAATTCCACACCCTTTTGAGAAAGAAACTCTTTCTCTGCATCACAGGAGCTTCATCCAGACGAGGTATAGACGATCACCTGTTTTGCCATGATCTCCTCCTTCGGGGACAATCATCCCAGGTTTGAAGCCGACCGGGTCAAGAGCGAGCCAAAGATTTCCCGGCCGGCCTCGAAAGCTTCGGTTATTGTCAGTGCTAAGCCATCTGGCCGATCCCTGGCCTGCCACCAGGTATCTCGGTGCTCCGCTGAACAGAAGAAGTTGATATCGGGACACCGCGACTCCGCTACAGGGCAGCAGGCGTCTTCTGCTAGCGGGAACCACACAAGGCTCTCCCGCGGGCGATACCGGCCGAGCTCCCTGGGGCCCACCGCGACCTCGACCGGGGTGTGGCACTGCGCGCATCGAGAGACGACATCGGCTGCCTGGCCAAGCATTACCGCCATCCCAAGGGCATCAACGGCGCATAAGGCGAAAACCTTTGGACCGTCTTTCAGGTGCACTGTGTGGGTAGTGGGAAGCCCGGAGAAGGGATAGGCGCTCTGAACATGCTGCTCGGCCTCATCCCAGACGATAAGATCCTTGTCCCCGAGCCTGCGACAAATGCGAGTGACGTCCTGCCTACCGAGTCCCGGGAGGAGCGTAATGATGTCATCCACGGTGGGTGATGTGCCGCTCGTCGCGAAGGTCCTTAGGATAGCCTTGCGGACCTCTTCTTCCTTTCGGGTCAGCTCTGCGTTGGCCAGGCGTGTGGCAATGGTATTGAGCGATTCGGGGAGGTGCATGTCTCTACTCTTTCGTAGAGGGACGGCGGTGCGGGTACACGAGAGTTATGGTTTTGGAAGTCGGGTGCAGGCCCAGATGTGCTCCGCGTTCTCCGCCACCATGCCTCGGGCCAGCTCGAGGATCTTCCGCACCCGTTTGTCCGCCACCCGGTAATACCGATTCCGGCCCTGTCGTGCAACGGTGACATACCCACACCAGCTCAAACAGGCCAGGTGGTTGGAGAGGCGTCCCTGGGGAACCTGCAAGAGATTCACCATCTCTGTGACGTGGCGCTCCCGTTCTAGCAAGAGCTCCAGGATCTTGAGCCGGGTGGGGTCACCTAAGCCCCGGAAGAACTTTGCCGTGAGTTGCAGCTGTTCCATCTCCTGTCTGGGCAGGGCATCCGCTAATGGACTCATATGGTCCTCCTCCTCGTAAGTCTTATAATATAATATACGCATTAGAGAATATATTGTCAAGCAATTTGGCGGACCGCGAGGGAGGCTAGGTGCCATCCGCTGGCTCGATCCCCCCTTCTGTTAATGTTGCAAGAAAAATGGATGATCTTGACAGGAGGTCTCTCGCTTCCTAGGATGGAAGCCTGATGAGCCAATCGTTATTCATAGGCAAGGTTTCAAAGCAGGTTAGGCTCAATCCGCGGACGATCCGCTACTACGAGAACCTCGGGTTGCTCCCGCCTCCCCTGCGTAGTGAGAGTCGATACCGCGTTTATACGCCTCAGACCGTTGAACTCCTCCATTTCATCAAGAAGGCAAAGACACTTGGTTTCACCTTGACGGAGATTCGGGAAATCATCGCCCTTCGACATCGGGGGGATCTGCCCTGCCCCCATGTCCACACCCTTCTCACCGAACGGGTGCAAACCCTCTCCCGCCAGATCAGCGACCTCACCCTGCTCCGCGACGAGCTGAAAGGCCTGGCCAGAAGGTCGGCCAGCCGACCGCGGACGACCCAGCCTACCTTGGTCTGCCCCCACATCGAACGGGCTCAGATCCAGCCTCTCCTTCTCCCCTCCCGCCCCCGCCAAAAAAGTTCTTGACTCTTTCCTTGACTGGAAGGTTTAGCCTCGAGCTAGGATCGATTGCAGTCCTGCGGTAGGTCAGGACCCAAGCGGCGCCATCGATCAAGGTCCAAGGTCCCCCTGCACTTTCGACTGGACTGGCGGACTCAAAAAAGTTCTTGACTCTTCCCTTAGCTGGAAGGTTTAGCCTGGGCGTATCCAGGAGGTCGTGTCATGGAAAAGCTGCAGATAAAGATCGGCGGGATGCAGTGCTCCTTCTGCGCGGAGAGCATCCGCAAGGCCTTGATGCAAATGGACGGCGTGGGGGAGGTCGGCGTGAGCCTCTCGCACGAGGAGGCGCTGGTCCAATACGACCCGGAGAAAGTGACGCCCGGGGAGCTCTGGGATACAGTGCGGAGCCTGGGCTACACCGTGCGGGACCCCAACAAGGTCCGCACATTTGAAGAGGAAGAAGCCGAGCTGCACCGGCATCGGAACCAGCTTCTGGTGGCGGCCGGGTTCATGCTCGTCTCCCTCGGCTTCATGAGCGCGATGTGGCTAGGCGTCCAGCAGTCCTGGTTCAAGTGGGTGATGCTGAGCCTCGCCCTGGGGATGGTCTTCGGCGTAGGCTGGCCCATCCTCCAGATGGCCTGGGCCTCGCTCCGACGGGGGATCCTGAACCAGCATGTCCTGATGGAGTTCGGCGCCTTCGGCGGCCTGGCCGGTGGGGCAGTCGGGTTTTTCACACAGCCCTGGCCCATGGCCGACTTTATGGGGGCTGCCGTCTTCATCACCTCCTACCACATTCTCTCGGCATATGTCTCCCTGCTGGTCCGCACGAGGAGTTCGCAGGCCATCAAGAAACTGATGGACCTCCAGCCTCCGACGGCCCGCGTCGTCCGGGACGGGAGAGAAGAGGAGGTCGCCATGGAGGAGGTGCGACCCGGGGACCTCGTGCGGATCCGCCCCGGCGAGAGCATTCCGGTGGACGGCCTGGTGGTGGAGGGCCTGTCAGGAGTGGACCAGAGCCTGGTCACGGGCGAGTCAATCCCGGTCGAGAAGGCCGTGGGGGATGAGGTCATCGGTGGCTCCATGAACCAGACGGGCAGCCTGCTCGTGCGCGTAAGCAGGGTCGGGGAGGAAAGTTTCCTCGAGCAGGTGGCTCGCTCCATCCAAGAGGCCCGGGCGCTCAAGCCGGGCATCATGCAACTGGTCGAACGCGTGCTGCTCTGGTTCGCCCCCGGCGTCCTCATCGCAGCCGGAGCGGCCTTCCTGATCTGGACTCTAGGTGCATGGCTGGTGACGGGTGGGCCCGACTTTACCCGGGCCATCTTTGCCACCCTGGCGGTGCTGGTGATGGGCTACCCCTGTGCCTTAGGGATGGCTACCCCACTCGCCATGATCCGCGGCGGCGGCATGGCTGCCCAGCAGGGCATCCTGATGCGCTCGGGCGAGGCCTTCCAGGTTTTCAAAGATGTCAAGAAGGTCGTCCTGGATAAGACGGGGACCATCACGAGGGGCAAGCCCCGGGTGGTCGAGCTGGTGCCCACGGGCCATGGCACAGTGGACCAATTGCTGGCGCTGGCGGCGGCCGCCGAGAGCTCCTCGGAGCACCCCCTGGCCAAGGCCATCGTCGAGGCGGCGGATGGGCGTGTGTCTCTGGAAGCCCGGGACTTCGAGGCCATCCCGGGACGGGGGATCAGGGCGACGATCGACAACAGACCCGTGCTGGTCGGGAGCCCTCGCTTTCTCTCGGATGAAGGCATAGACCTCACCCAAGTCCAGGAGCGCGTGGAGGCGATAGAGCAGCAGGGCCGGACCGTGGTGGCCGCGGCCGAGGCGGGTCACCTCGCAGGACTGATCGCCATCGCTGACACTCTGAAGGACGATGCCGCCGAGGCTGTGTCTCGGATGAAGGGCGCTGGCCTGGAACCGGCGATGCTCACCGGCGACAACCGGCGAACCGCAAAGGCCGTGGCGGATCAGGTCGACATCACCGAGGTCATGGCCGAGGTGCTCCCTAGCCAGAAGGCCGAACAGGTGCGAAATCTTCAGCAGCAGGGTTACCGTGTGGCCATGGTGGGGGATGGCATCAACGACGCTCCCGCACTCATGCAGGCCGACGTCGGGATCGCCGTCGGGGCTGGAACCGATATTGCGATCGAGTCCGCCGACGTCATCCTGGTGGGGGACCGGCTGGGGGGAGTGGTGGATGCCTACTACATCGGCAAGAGCAGCTTCCGGAAGACGGTGCAGAACGTCACGCTTGCCTTTGCCTTTAACGGCATCGGCGTCCCGGCGGCTATCACCGGTCTGGTCCACCCGATCATGGCCATGGTTGCCATGGCAGCGAGCGTCACGACCGTCCTCCTGAACTCCTTCGGCGGCCGCCTGCTGCCACGGCGCGAGATCAAAAAGGAGGTGACCATGGAAAAGCTCACACTCAAGGTTCCAACGATACACTGCGAGGGCTGCGTGTCCGGCATCCGCGAAAAGCTCCAGGAGCTGCCTGACGTGCAGGCGGTAGAAGGGAATGTCCAGGAAAAGCGCATCACCGTCACCCTTCGGGATGGTCAGATAGGGCGGGCCGAGATCTGCAAATCCATTGCGGAGACCGGCCACGTCTGCGGGGAGTAGGCAAGACCTGGTGAGCAACGCGCCGGAACCCCAAGAAGTGAAGAGGCCGGAGGTCGAATGGCTAAAGTCGCATTGAGATTTGTGATGATGCTCTTACTGCTGATTTTGGTCTCAGGCTGTACGGGCACGAGCAGGCGCTCCGGTCCGATCCATACGGGACCGATCTTCGGGGATACCGGGACCATTTCGGCGGACGAGAAGTAAGAGGTGGTTCCGTCCATCGTGATGGCCCCAAGGAGGAAATAATGGAGCGACGGCAAGCAACCCGAATACGCTGGAGAATGGGTGTATTGATCCTCGGGTTGGCTCTTCTGCCGGCCCGCGCCCTGGCGGCCCCCATCTTCGGCGCCAGTCCGCGGACCCAGTTCTTTCTGGGGACGGCCCTGCGATCCTTCGGCCAGTTTCAGAAGTCCTCAGGCGGAGGCAAAGAACTCAAAGTATGGACCGCCCCGGCCATCTTTTCCTACGCCCTGGTGACTGACGCCACGCTGAACCTGGTGGTTCCCTATCAGCGGCGGCATCTGGAGACCCCTGAGGGTGACTTCGACGCCGATGGCATCGGCGACATCACCCTCTTCGGCAAGTACACCTTCTATCGGCGAGATCTCCCCTTCGGCCGTGACCAACTGGCCGTCATCGGCGGGCTCGAACTCCCTTCGGGCTCCACCAGTAAGGGACCCGGGCTCAAGGAGAAACCTTCACTCCAGCTCGGCTCGGGCGGCGTCGACGGCATCGTGGGGATTGCCGCCGGCACCACCCGCAGCTGGTACAGCATTGAGGGAGCCGTCCGGGGCAAGATCAACTCCGAGGCGAAAGATTTCAAGTTCGGCAACGTCTTGCTCTATGACCTCTACCTGGCCTACCAGACCTACCCCGAATGGCCAACGCCCCTCGGCCAGCTCAACCTGAGCGTCGAGTTCAACGGCCGGACGTTCGCCGACAACGAGCGCGATGGGAAAAATGTGGATACCGGTGGGACCGTGCTCTTCATCTCGCCGGGGATCCAGTACATTGTCACCGAGAACCTGCTCTTCGAGACAGGGGTCCAGATCCCGATCGTCAAGGACTTCCCGAGTGGACGACTGGAACCCGACTACACCGTGCTGTTTGGATTCCGATACCTCTTCTAGGCGAAGCCCTGTCAACAAACCAACAGAAAGGAGGAACCATGCGAAAGCTAGCCATCCTTCTCAGCCTGCTCGTTGGGGTGAGCCTCTTCGGCACGCTGGCCGTTCCCCCGCTGGCCCAGGCGCAGATGACCTCGGTCCAGATGGGGATCGACGGCATGATATGACCCATCTGAGCGTACGGGGCCCAAAAGGCCCTATCCCGCCTGGATGGCGTGGACAAAGTAAAGGCAAGCTTACAGGAAGCACGGGCGGACATCCAACTCAAGGAGGGACAGCCTCTGGAAGTAGAGAAGCTCCGGAAGGCCGTCGTGGATGCCGGGTTCACCCCGAGCTGGATCCGTTTCGAGGCAGTGGGCCAGCTCAGCACCCGAGACGGTAGCCCCGTTCTCAAAGTGGAGGGCACAGACCAGCTCATTCCCCTTGTCAGCGATGAGAAGTTCAAGGAATTGGAAAAGGCCGCCGGACAGGATGGCAAGGCGATCTCCATTCTGGGGCTGATCCCGAAGGATAAGGAGGTGGCCCAGATCGAGCAGTTTCAAGTCCGTTAAAGAATAAAGGAGAAAGGAGGGGTTGCCATGGGTCGGCGAGGGATCGTCCTGCTGACAGAGGTGATCCCGGTCGGGCTACTCTCCTACGGTCGTGCCCGACCAACCTCACCAGAAGCACGGGCTACGAAGGGGGCCCATCCTGGGGCCCCTAGGGATGTCCCATGTATACGCTGTTTGTCAGGCTGGCCCAATTTCTGAACAGCCAGCAGGAGTTCCTTTCAAGCTGGCTCTTCTGGACGATCGCCTTCTTCAGACACCCCTTCATCATGTGGCCTTTCCCCCTGATGACCTATGGGGCCTTCTTCGGATCGGCCCTCCTCCAAGCCTTCTTCTACCCGGGATGGAGGACCAGGATCCTGACGCGCCCTGGAGCGGACCGCCCCTCCCTTCTCTCCGCCGTTGCCCTCGGCATCAGCGGACCCCCCAACTGGCGGTCGAACCTGGAGACGTTTCAGGAGTTGCTCCGGCGTGGGGTGCCGCCACCTACGGCTTTCGCGTACCTCATCTCCAGCTACAATTTGACGATCTACTTCTTCCTGCTCATTACCGTGAACAACGGCCCGCAGATCACCATCGGCCATGTCATCGCCGTCCTCCTCATGATCGCCTTCGTCCGTCAGGGCCTCTCGTGGTTCATCCCCCAGGCCATGTGGAAGCAAGCCCTATCAGGAGCAGCGGATGGACCTGTGGGGGAGGTCGCCGGAGTTGCACACAGCTGGAAAGCACGTATCGGGTCCCCGCGGGGTTGGCTCGATGCCCTGAGGTACCTTCTGCGGGACGTCAAGGTCCTCTTTATCCCCATCCTCCTTGGGTTGCTGATCGGCGGCTTCATGGCCGCCTGGGGCTACACCGATTCCTTCTTCGACCTGCGTTTAGGGGGCGGGGTGCTGGGGCAGCTTATAAATGCCGTGATCGGCCCGATCCTGGGGATCGTCACTTTCATGGTTCCGGTCTTAAATATCTTCGTCGGGAGCTGGCTCTGGAAGACGGAGTTTTTGGGTTACGCGGGCTTGGTCGGATTCTTCCTGGCCACGGTGCTCCATCCGGATACGGTGGGGACCTATCGGCGGATCTTCGGCCGGGCCCTCACCTTCAGGATCGTGCTGATCCTCTTAGGCTCGGTCGCGCTCGCGGCCCTCGCCGTGACGGTCATGTGGTACGTCCTGGCCGGCCTGGCCTCGCTCTTAGGCGTCCGAACCTTTATCGAACGCTCGATCCTCACGTCCTCCATCACCCCCTCGACCGTACCCTGGTTCCATGAGCTGTTCAAGCCGATCCTCGCGGAGTACATGAAGGACGTCATGGGCGCCATGCCCGGAGGGATGGAAGGTGGGATGCAAGGGATGTAGCGAAAGGCCACGAGTGAATCCTAAGTGCTCTCTGGTGGAAAGGATCGTCGTGACGCTTCTCCTCGCGATATGAGGCGGAAGCGGGAGGGAAATCACCATGAGAAGAAATGCTTTTCTTGTTTTCCTTTTTCTCCTGGTCCCGATGGGGACCTACCTGACCGCATGGCAGGTCGACGCCGGCGAGGTAAGGGAAGTCGGCACGGCCACGGTCGCCGGCATGCAGATCACCTTCGTCGCAGGGCCTCCTCCGACCCCAGAGGAGATGAAGATCATGCGGGAGCGGATGGGGAAGAAGATGGGGAAGGAGGGGATGCCGAAGATACGGAAGGAAGGCGAGATGGCGCCCATGCCGAAACCCACGCATCGTCTAGGGGTGATCATCACCGATGCGCAGACATGGCGGAAGATCTCCGGTCTCTCCGTTACGTTGACAGCAACTGGGCCCGGGGGTTCAAGGAGCTTCCCGCTCACGGAGATGGGGGGCTATGGGAGCCCCGTCGCCCTCCCTGGGAAGGGTCGGTATACGATCCTGATCAAAATGGAAGGCCCTTCCCTGAAAAAGCCGGTAGAAGTCCCCTTCGACTTCGAATATCGATAGGGCAATATCCACCCCAGCAGAGGAGAGACTCCATGACCAGAGACGTGAAAGGTCTTCTCTCAGGTATCGGGTCCGTCGTTCTCGCTTTTTTGCCCAACGCTTGATGAGTGCTGGCCTTGGTCTTCGCTGGTGCGGGGGTGCTGAGCGGAGGCCTGGCCGCCGGTCTGGCGGCGTACCGAATCTACTTCCTTTCCCTTTCCCTTTTGTTCCTGGGGCTGGGTTTCTATTTGCACTATGTCAAGAGGAGGGGTCCACGGTGGCACCGGTGGCCTTTATGGGGTTCGGCCCTCTTGGTGCTCGTCTTCTGGCTCGCCCCACTGCTCCGCCCCTGGTGGATCTGAAGATATATCAGTAAGGAGGAGGCAGCGTGGTTGCAAGGGCTGGGGGTGGCGTGCCGTGAGATCTCCCGCGGGAGAATCGTTCTGACAGCCTGGGCTTGACGCGGGATTAGGGATAACAGATAATAATCTCAGTGTTGTGCGCTTGGCCTGTCCACCAAGAAACCAGTGATGACGGAGGCTCTTGCCTTTGAATCCTTGTCGCCTCACCATCGCCACGCCACGCCAAAACCGGTAAAATAATCGGGGCTTCTCTCATTAAACACGCCCACGCCTGCACTCGCGTCAAGCTGTAGATTGTCATTGACAAGATAGGTCAGACCGCCATCGAAGAAACTCTCGTTCGGGCCGTCGTCGCTCTCGGGTACAAAACCAAAGTATTCAATGTAGGTCCCCCACCTCTCAGTCAGCTGGTACCCCAACACCAGGCTTCCAGAGAACTGGTGAAACCGGTCACCATCCTCACTGGCATACGCGTAGTTGAGGTTTGATCCCAACGAAAACCTTTCAGAAAGGTCCCAGGCCATTGCGAGTATGAACTCTGGTTGTGGCTCATCCTCGCCGATGTCATCGGCACCCGTTGGCAGCGTGGTGGCGATGATCACGCCAACCGTGGGCCGCGTCAGCTCGAACCGTTCTGATCCCTC
>JAPUFX010000116.1 GCA_027293415.1 Candidatus Methylomirabilota bacterium | reverse complement strand
AGCGGCTGTTAACCGCTAGGTTGCAGGTTCGAATCCTGCCCGGGGAGCCATTCGACTCGAAGCGCTGCGCGCTTCTCGCTTAAGGCAAGCCATTTCGACGCGTTCAAATGCAGATAGCCCGCGAGCGCTTAAGCTGCGCGGGCTTTTGTGTTTGTGAAAGGTTCCAAATAGAAGCGATAGGTTAGCTGCGAGCAATCGGCTTGTGATAGAGTTGCCTTCGCGTGGTTGCTCAGGCCCAGCCAGCGCCTGCTGTAGCGATACCCCTCGCCCGTTGGGTGTACTTCGGCTCCCACAACTTCTGCCCGTCCTTGAAAGTCTAGCCCTCCAATCCGCATCAAGACTTCCATCTTGCTGAAGAGCGAAAAGCGTTCGGGGAGCCAGACCTGCGCCCCGCCAATGCTCAGGTCCTTGACTTCGCCAAATACCGCAGAGCCAGAGTGTGGACCCCCTGCGTTCATGAGGCGACATCCGACAGAGAGTTTGACCGGGACGCGGGGCTCCCGGCGGGCGCCACTTCTGAACCCGCGGGGAGCGGCGGTGCGGACGGGGTCCGGGTCTCGCTCTTTTGCGGCTGTTGTCCGAGAAAGGTGGACCAGCCCATCCTAAGCAAGGCGCTCTTGCGCCTGCGCCAGCATGCGAAGAAGGTCCTGGACGCGTTCACTGGCACGGCGATCGCTTCGGTGCCTGGTAGGGGATCCTCATCGGGGCTCTCGGACCGACGGTAACCCCGCAATTGCACATGCGGTGCCCCTTGGACATCCCGGAGCAACACGCAAATGTCCTCAGAGTCACTTCGGCGAATCTGGTCGAGTTTCTTCATCACGCCCTCGCCTCCGCATCGAAGGGTTTCCTGAAGGGACCCATGCTCTCTCTTATCTTGCACGCAAATGTGAAGTAGGCGTCTATTGACCATGCCCATGCGGCGGGGAAGGGAGTTGCATATTGATGGGGCCCTTGCGATACTCATGTTGAAATATATTTTGGGATCGTGGATAGAGATGACTTCGGCAGTTTCGTTTCGACACGTGTCCAAGAAATATGATTCCCTCGGGGGCGGTGACCGCTTCGCGCTCCGGGACGTCTCCTTTGACATCTTCCCTGGCCGTCGAGTGGCCGTCGTGGGGCGAAGTGGCAGCGGCAAGTCGACATTACTGCATCTGGCAGCCGGGATCGATATTCCCACCGAGGGGGAAGTCTGGATCCACGGTTCCAATCTCGCGGCGCTCTCGGACCGGGATCGCACGCTGCTCCGCCGCAATAAGATCGGATTGGTCTTTCAATTTTTTTACCTGTTATCTCACCTGTCCGTCCGTAACAACGTAGCTCTGCCCGAGTTGGTCGCGGGGGGAAAATCTTCCGATTTTGACCCACGAGTGCACGAGCTGCTTGATCGGGTCGGCCTGGCCGACCGGGCAGAGGACCCGGTGCAAAGTCTGAGCGGGGGCGAAATGCAACGGATCGCAATCTGCCGGGCGCTGGTTCGCCGACCGCGGCTCCTGCTGGCAGACGAGCCGACCGGCAACCTGGATGATGCCAACAGCCGACTGGTTATGGATCTAATGCTGAAGCTGGCGTCGGAAGAGGGCAGCACTCTCATCTACGTCACCCACAGCCGAGAGCTTGCCGCGCTCGCCGACGAGAGCTGGCGCCTGCACAGCGGTGTCCTGGAGGTCCCGTGAGGCGCTATTTTGTCCGGTCCCTGGGCGCCCATCTCCGGGGTGGACGCTCACTCTACTTCCTGACCATATTCGGAGTCGCGCTGGGTGTGGCGTCGGTCATCTGTATTCAGATCATCAACCGGAACGCCCTTGCCGCCTTCAGGGGCGGGATCCAGGCCGTCAGCGGTGATGCGGATCTCAGTGTCCTGGGCCGGACCCCGACATTCCCCGAGCGACTTTATCCAGAAGTCTTGGCCGAGAAGGGAGTGGCCGCAGCCTGGCCGATCTACCGCATTGATGTGGCCGTGACAGATCGCGAGGCCTTTTTCCTGGACGTGGTTGGATTCGACTTTTTTGCACCGGTCCGCATGCCATGGAAGGGACAGCGGGGCGATATCTCGGACGCTCTAGCCAAACACGGGTGGGTGGCCATCACACCGCAGCTTGCAGAGGAGATGGGTTGGGCGGTTGGAGATGCCTTCGAGGTGTCGAGCGGCTCCCGCCGCGCCCGGCTGGTGGTGGGAGCCTTGGTGGATTTTCAGCGGGTCAGCCCCGTGGCCAGCAGGAAGCTCGCCGTCATGGACATCGCCCAGGCCCAAAGCCTCCTCGGCAGGCGGGGAGAAATCCACCAGATCGACATCCAGGCGGCGGAGGGAACGGATCTGCCCGCCCTCATCTCTCGCCTACAAGCCAGACTCGGCCCATCAGTGCAGGTCCTCACTCCCGAGCAACGAGAGAATCTGGCAGCCGGGTTGCTCTCGGCGTTCCGCCTCAATCTCACTGCCTTGAGCCTGATCAGTCTCTTCGTCGGACTCTTCTTGGTTTACAGCAGTACGCAGGCGTTGCTCGTCCACCGTCGGTCGGAGTTTGGGCTGCTGCGCTCACTGGGAGCGACCCGGCGGCAGGTGTTCGGTCTCATCATGGGAGAGGTCATTCTCCTCGGTGGTCTCGGGGTGGCGCTTGGATTGCCCCTGGGCTACTGGGCGGCGGAGGCGAATGTGGGAGTCGTCAGTGCCACCCTGAGCAACGTCTATCTCCTCGAAGAGATCGAATCTCTGCAAATGCCGCTCTGGCTCTATGTGCTCGCGGCGTTGATCGGCGTTGGGGGGGCGGTAGCCGGCGCGCTGTTCCCGGCGCTAGACATGAGCCGCAAGGACACGAAATCGCTCCTTGCGGTTTTTACCCTGCACGAACGAGTGGGATCGATGGCGTTTCCTCTCTTCGTGACCGGTACGTCCATTCTACTCGGTACGGGGCTCTGGTTTTGGCTGTTCGGGTGGGACTGGAGACCAGCGGGATTTGTGCTGGGGATTGCTCTGCTTATTGCGCTCCCCCTCTTTACGCCTTTCCTGGTCCAGCGGATCACGGGAGGGATCCGGGTCCGCGGATTCGGTCTCGGCTACAGCCTGAAGAGCCTGGGGGTCCGGCTGCAGACCACTTCGATCGCGGTGTCCTCTCTGGCCATCGCGGTAAGCATGCTGATCGGGATCACCCTGATGATCGGCAGTTTCCGGCGGACCGTGGAGGTATGGGTGAACAGCTCGGTCAAGGCGGACATCTATGTCAGCACCCCGTCATGGCGGGGGAGGCAAAGCGAAGCTACGCTGGACGACGATCTCGTCTCAGCCTTGGCCGCCCACCCAGGGGTGACCGCCGTCGATCGGTTGCGGAAATTCTTCGTCTATTCAGGCGAACGACGGATCTCCCTGGCCGGAGTCGACATGGGCTTGTCGGGTGGAGAGACGCGCTTCCCGCTGCTCGGAGGAGAGACGTCCGAGGTATTTCGCAAGGTACGAGACGATGGGGCCGTGCTCATTGGAGAAACGCTGGCCCGCAAGGCTGGACTCGGGGTGGGGGATCGATTGTCAGTCTTTGGACCGGGAGGCGAGGTGAAACTCCCGATAGCGGGAATCTATTCCGATTACTCTCCGGGCGGCGGATTGGCCGCTCTGGACATCCGCACCATGAATCGCCACTTTGGGCCGGGTCCTATCCACAGTCTTGCCCTCTACCTCGAGGCGGGCCAGGATACCGAAAGGGTGGTTGACGAGTTGAAAGCACGCTACGCCGGGACGCCACTCCGCATCCGGAGCAACCGCCGCCTGCGCGAGAGGATTTTCAAGATCTTCGACCAGACCTTTGCCGTCACGCGGCTCCTCCAAGCTATGAGCCTTCTCATCGCTGTCTGCGGAATTACCCTGACTCTGCTGATCCTGGCCAGGGAGCAGATATCCGAACTGGCGGTGTGCCGCGCCGTCGGGGCCATTCGTCAGCAGCTTTTTTGGATCTTCGTGGGCAAAGGAGTTGGAATGGGGCTCCTGGGTCTTGGTCTCGGACTGGTCGGAGGGATTGCCCTGGCCGGCATATTGATTTTCGTCATCACCCGAGCCTACTTTGGGTGGACAATCCAGGTGTACTGGCCATGGCTGCCGGTACTTCAGCAAATCTTTACCATCCTTGCGGCCGCTGTCCTGGCGAGCCTCTACCCTGCGCTGCGGGCCAGCCAAGCCCCGGCAACCGAGTTGAGTCGTGATGATATGTAGGATCGGGCTGTTAGTCTTCCTGCTTCTGGCCTCGGCAGCCCACGGGGTGGAGTGGCAGCCGGCCCGTCGCGATTACGGCTGGTCCTTTCCCCAGGATCATTGGGCTCGGTCGGGGTACCGGACCGAATGGTGGTATTTTACCGGGCATCTCACTTCGGAGGAGGAACCCCGCCGGCGCTTTGGATACCAATTTACCTTTTTCCGCATCGGCCTGTTGTCCGAACTTCCTGAGCTTCAGTCCAACTGGACCACCAATAATCTGATCATGGGGCACGCAGCAATTACCGATCTGGGCAGCGGGCGGCATCTCTTCAGCGAGGTGCTCTACCGCACCATTCCGCTTTTGGGTGGGTTCGGTCGGTACCCTGATCCAGTCATCGCTTGGAGCCGGGCCCCTGCCGGGACCGACGGCAAATGGACCCTGCGCTGGAACGGCCACGCGTTCGACTATTCGATGCGAGATAAGGCACAAGGGATGGCTCTCCAACTCACCACCCGGCCGGCCAAGCGCCTGGTCTTGCAGGGACCGAACGGGTTCAGCCGCAAGGGAGAAGGACCCACCGCTGCCAGCCAGTATTACAGCTTCACCCGCCTCCTGACAGAGGGAACGCTCTCGATCGATGGAGAGAGGGTGAGGGTCCGAGGAGAGAGCTGGATGGACAAGGAATTTGGCACCGACCAACTCGGGGCAGACCAGGTGGGCTGGGACTGGTTCAGTCTGCAGCTTCAGGATGGCCGCGAGATCATGCTGTACTTCTTGCGCAATGAACGCGGGGAAATTGACTTTGCCCGGGGGACCCTCGTATCTCGGGAGGGCGAAACGCGCTATTTGAATCCAGGGGAATGGTCAGTACGCTCCACCCAGACGTGGAAAAGTCCGAAGACGGGGGCCACATACCCTTCCCGTTGGATCGTAGAACTCTCGGGCGAAAACTTGCGAATCGTCATCGTTCCGGAGTTGGCAGACCAGGAAAATCGGAGCCACCTCGTGAAGAACCTGTTCTACTGGGAGGGAGCAGTGCGGATCGAGACCGCCGAAGGCGGTAGAATCGGCCGCGGGTATGTCGAACTGGTTGGCTATGGGACAAGGAGCCGACCGGCGATCTGATCTTGGTTTTCGTGGGCCAAAGAGCGATGGAAGGTAGAGACATGACTCATGTACTCATCGCAGGTTGCGGCTATGTTGGCACAGCTCTCGGTGTGCGTCTGGCAGCGGAAGGGCACGTCGTCTGGGGATTGCAGCGCCACCCAGAGGTCCTGCCCCCCAACATTCGCCCCCTTGAGGCAGATCTTACCGCTCCTGAAACGCTCCGGGGGTTGCCCCCTGGACTTCATTTCGTGTTCTTCACTGCGGCACCCAGTGGTTTTGACGAGGGAGAGTACCAGGCCATTTACGTGGACGGTCTGCGCCACCTCCTCGATGCGCTCCAGGCCCGGAGGCAGCAGCCCAGGCGCGTTTTCTT
This sequence comes from Candidatus Methylomirabilota bacterium, assembly GCA_027293415.1. NCBI lineage: Bacteria > Methylomirabilota (SeqCode) > Candidatus Methylomirabilota bacterium. The sequence continues at coordinate 412 of JAPUFX010000116.1, read as the reverse complement.
TACCTCGAGTACCGCGGTCTATGCGCAAACTGAGGGAGATTGGGTCGACGAGGAATCACCGACCGAGCCGGTGCACTTTTCCGGTATTCGTATGCTCGAGGCTGAACGCGTGCTGCGTCACGGTTCGTTCCCCGCCACCGTGCTACGGCTGGGCGGTGTGTACGGTCCCGGCCGGGAACGGCTCATCGGACGCGTGCGGCAGGGGAACGTCGTGTGCGCCGAAGGCCCTCCCGTGTACACAAACCGTATTCATCGCGATGACTGCGCCGGCGCGCTACAGCACCTCATGATGCTGTCCCAGCCTGACCAGCTCTACATCGGCGTGGATCACGAGCCTGCCGGAGAAAGCGAGGTCTTGCGCTGGCTGGCGACCGAGCTCGGTCTCCCTCCTCCTCGAGTGGTGAAATCTCCC
>JAPUFX010000115.1 GCA_027293415.1 Candidatus Methylomirabilota bacterium | reverse complement strand
CCCTCCGTCCTGGATGGCGCGCGAGATCGGTGGCGGGAGCGGCCCGCTGTTGCCGATGCAGGTCGTGCACCCATAGCCGACCACGTGAAAGCGAAGTGCTTCGAGGAAGCGATCGAGCCCTGCCTCCTTCAGGTAGTCACTTACGACCTTCGAGCCTGGAGCCATGCTCGTCTTGACCCAGGGCTTCGAATTGAGGCCCCGCTCCACGGCCTTCTTGGCTAACAGCCCGGCCGCCATCATGACCGAGGGGTTCGAGGTGTTCGTGCAGCTCGTGATGGCCGCGATCACGACCGAGCCGTGGCGGAGGGTGAACTCATCGCCGTTGAGCCGCGTGCGGACGCCAGCCGCCTCTCCTTCTGCCTCAGCCACCGCCACCCCTGTTGGTTTTCCCCCTTCGTCCTCCAAGCGGCTCAATTCGACGCCGGGTGCCTTGGCCCGTCCGGCCGCGGCCTTGAGCATTGTCGGAAGTTCCTGATGGAAGGAGCGTTTAACGTCACTCAGTCTCACCCGGTCCTGGGGGCGGCGAGGCCCGGCAAGGCTGGGCTCGACCGTGCCAAGATCGAACTCGAGGACGTCTGAATACTCCGCCTCCGGGGTATCGGCCGTATGAAAGAGCCCTTGCGACTTCATGTAGGCCTCGACGAGCCGGACCTGCTCGGGAGAACGGCCGCTGAACGCGAGATAGTGCAGCGACTCCGCGTCCACCGGAAAGATCCCGCAGGTAGCCCCGTACTCCGGGGCCATATTGCTGATTGTGGCACGATCCGCGAGCGAAAGTTGCTCAAGGTCCGGTCCGAAAAATTCCACGAACTTGCCCACCACGCCTTTCTTCCGGAGAATCTCCGTGACCGTGAGGACCAGATCGGTGGCTGTGGCCCCCTCGCGCAGACGGCCGACGAGACGAAACCCGACGACCTGAGGGATCAGCATTGACAAAGGCTGGCCGAGCATGACCGCCTCGGCCTCGATCCCGCCAACGCCCCAGCCGAGCACGCCGAGGCCGTTGATCATGGTGGTGTGTGAGTCAGTGCCGACCAGGGTGTCAGGGTAAGCGACGGGATTTCCGCCGCCATCTTGGGCGGACATCACCACGCGGGCCAGGAACTCGAGATTGACTTGATGAACGATCCCGGTGTTCGGGGGCACCACCCGGAAGTTGTCGAACGCCTTTTGCCCCCAGCGCAGGAACGCATACCGCTCGTGGTTACGCCCGAACTCCCGTTCCGCGTTGATCCGAATGGCGTCGGGCAATCCGAAGGCGTCCACTTGGACGGAGTGGTCGATCACGAGTTCGGCTGGCTGCAGGGGATTGATCTTCTTGGGGTCACCCCCCATCCGCTTAATCGCATCCCGCATCGCCGCGAGATCGACGACCGCAGGGACGCCGGTAAAGTCCTGCATCAGCACCCGTGCCGGAGTGAAGGCGATTTCGCGGGTGGAGGGAGCCTTGGGATCCCAGCGGGCGACGGCCTCGATCTCCTCCGCCGTGACGACCGCCCCATCCTCGCACCGCAGCAGGTTCTCGAGCAGGATCCGCAAGGCATAAGGGAGTCTCGCCATGCCCCATCCGCGTTTCTCCAGGGCCTCGAGTCGCCAGATGCGGTGCTTTGTCCCGCCCACGTCAAGAATGCCGCTCGTTCCGAACGAGTCCTGCATGGTAGTCCCTCCCGGCCGCTCAACAATCGGCCTAGGGCGTGAAGATACTAAGGAAGGAATTCAGCCGGTTTCCTGCTCTAGGCAAGAACACGACTATACCCTAATATATATGCGCTGGGGGATGAGGGCAAGCGAGGACTGCCGCCCGCCCTTTCCTTCACCCTTGAAAGGGAGGGTAGAGGGAGAATGCAAGTTGTGAGGGCCGGGAGGGAAATCGGCCATGCGAGACGAGGCTAAAAAAAGAGTTTCTACCGTTGGCTAGTCACTCGCTGCCCCGTGTTGCCTTATCTTCTCCTCTCAATGAATTGATGTATTCAGAGATCAGTCCTTGAGAGTTCTCGGAGAGTCCCAGAAACTCCAGTCCCGTCCGGTAGACATGTTCCTTCTTCCCTGTGGGCCAGACCTCATAAGATTGAACCTCTGACCGGACTACGCGGCACTTGAGCCTCACCTCCCGTTCGTTGACGAGGACCGTGAGGAACAAGAGGCTTTCGGGCCGGACGGGGTGTACGTGTTCGATCAGGGCCCCCCCCTGACTGATGTTGAGGAAGGAGGCCGTGTGGTTGGGAGCAATCCGCCCCTCGGGCCCCCAGACTCGCCAGCGGGAATGGCGGCGTTGGATTGCGTATACGTGAATGCCTGTATCCATGTCATTCCTCCTCTCACCAGGGATTAAGCACGGCTCAGTGGTGCAGTAGGTTGACGTGGACTTGGGCAGGGTAGGCTGCCGGCTAGACGTGCCCGGCGTTCAGAACAGCCATGGGGAATTGTAGTCTATTCGTAGCCCAGTGTCAGCAGACGAGTCAAGCAAAAAGTGGTGTAAGTTGTTAATTTTTTTGGGTTTGGTGTGGATAAAGCTGTGGATATGCCAGCGAGGGGCCTAGGAGTAGAGGATGTAGATATGTTGATAACTCGTCAAGATTAGTCGTGTTTCCCTTTCAAATCCCGGTGGACCACCATGTGTTGTCGATTCAAGCAAACGCACGAGTGGTTGATGGAAACCCCTCGGGGCGCATCCCTCGGGATAAAGATCAGCCGACGAGCTCGCGAAGCCGAATGGCATTCGCCACTGCGTACCCGCGCTCGTCGTTGTTGAAATAGCTGTACACGTCAAGACCTTCCGAGAGCCACCTACGGATGCGGCGGGCCGACACCCGAAGTTCCGCCTCAGAATACCTCCCCGCGTATTTAGCCCCAGGCCCGTGAAACCGGATATAGGCGTAGCGGGCGGTGATCACCTCCGGACACGGAAGCTCCTGTAGACTGAAGATGCAGAATCCGAGGCCCCTCTTTCTCAGAATGGCATACACTTCAGGCACAAACCAGGTGGGATCCCGAAATTCAAAGGCGTATCGGTGCCCCGCCGGTAAGAGATCGGCAAAATCCGCCAGCCGCTCCAGATTGCACCTAAAACGAGGCGGGAGCTGGAAGAGCACGGGCCCCAGCTTTTCTTTCAGGATGCTTACGCGCCGGAGGAAACGATTCAAGGCTCCCCGGGGCGCCTGCAGTTTCTTCATGTGGGTGATAAAGCGACTCCCCTTCACCGCAAAAACAAAACGCCGTGGCGTCTCCCGGTACCAGTGACGAAACGTGCTCGCCTCCGGAAGCTGATAGAAAGTGTTGTTCAGCTCCACCGTCTCGAAGAAGGTGCCGTAGTGGTTCAGCCACGCCTCGCCCCGGAGGGCCTTCGGGTAAAAGACACGCCGCCAGTGCGGATAGCTCCAGCCCGACGTCCCGATGTAGGCCCGCCCCCCCATTACTCTTCTGCTGCGCTAAGTTTTCCGAGGTTCTTCTCCTCGCCGATGATGACCAGGATATCTCCTTCCAGAATGACCTCGGCGCCCCACGGGCTCACGACGATGGTCGGTTGCTCGCCTTTCGAAGCCCGTCGAATAGCGAGGACGGTGACTCCGTACTGGGTCCGGAGTTGAAGCTCGGCGAGATTCTTCCCCCACAACTGTTGAGGGGCGCCCACCTCGGCCACCCCATATCCCTCTCCCAGTTCCAGATAATCGAGGATCGAGGGGGTGACCAGGCTCTCCGCAACTCGCCGTCCCATATCCGCCTCCGGAAAAACCACCCGGTCGACTCCCAGCTTTTTCAGGATTCGGCCGTGAAGGGAACCGACTGCCTTCACCACGAGTTGCTTAACCCCGATGTCCTTGAGCGCCATAGCCACCAAAAGACTCGCCTCCATGTCATGGCCCAAGCTCACTACCGCGCAATCCACCGCTCCCACTCCTACTTCCCGAAGAACCTTCTCGTCGGTGGCATCCGCCTGGACTGCCAGCGTGGCGATTTCACGGACCTGCTCCAGCCGCTCTTCCAACCGGTCAATGCAGAGAACCTGACACCCTTTCTCCAGTAACGTCCTGGCCACGGCATACCCAAAGCCTCCCAGGCCGATCACGGCAAATTGCGGCTTAACCATCTTCCCTCCCTAGCCAATAAGGACCTGCTCTTCCAAAAGACGATAACTCGGAGCTGGCTCCTTGGACAAGAGGGCAGCTCCCAGGGTGAGAGGTCCTATCCGGCCCACCAGCATGGTCCCCGCAATGGCGATCTTGCCAAAAGCGGAGAACAGGCTGCAGAGACTGGTCACGAGCCCCGGGGCGCCCGTGGAAAGCCCGACCGTCCCGAACGCCGAGGTCACCTCAAAGAGCGTGGAAAGGTACGAATATCCCTCGCTCACCATAAGCGTCAAGGTCACGACGATAACATAAATAAAGGAGAGGCCTGAAAGGATGAAGGCATCGTTCAGGACCTTCTGTGGCAGCCTGCGGCCCATCAGGTTGATCTCATGGTCACCGCGGAGTCTCCGCCACAAGGCAACGAGAACCGTCCCACACGTCGTGGTCTTGATCCCCCCGCCTGTCCCTCCTGGTGATGCCCCGATAAACATCAGCACGATGAACATAAAGAGGGTGGTTTCACGAAGAACGCCGATCCCGACCGTGTTAAACCCCGCGGTCCGCGGGGTCACCGCCTGAAAGGAGGCGGCCAGCAGCCGTTCCGGAATTCCCAAAGATGCGAGCGTCTTAGGATTGGTCCACTCGAGGAGCAGGAAGAGCAGCACACCCCCGACTAGAAGCGCTGCCGTCGTCCCGAGAACCAGGCGTGTGTGGATCGAGAGGTGCTCGGTCACCCGCTCCCGCCGTCGCTCCAGAAGTTCGTTGATCACGAGGTAGCCCATCCCTCCCAGAATGACGCTCACCACCACGGTAAGGTTCACCACCGGGTCGGCGACGTAGCCTGCCAGATTGTCGGAGAAGAGGCTGAATCCCGCATTATTGAAGGCAGAAATCGCATGAAACAGCCCGAGAAAAAAGGCCTGACCTATCGAGTGTTCTACACTAAATCGAAGCGTAAGAATAACAGTCGCGATCCCCTCGGCAAGGACGGTAATCAGCAAGACCCGCTTGAGAAACCGGACCACCCCCTCGAGGGTCAGCATCCCGACCGCCTTTTGCAGAACGAGCCGCTCCCGCAAGGAGACCCGCCGCCTGAGGAGTAGGGCAATGAAGGTCGAGACGGTCATGTATCCAAGCCCCCCTACCTGGATCAAGGCCAGGATCACCCCGTGGCCGAAGGGGGACCAGAAGTGGGGAGTATCGACCACGATCAGACCAGTCACGCAGACGGCAGAGGTCGCTGTGAACAGGGCATCGATCAGAGGGGGGCTCTCGCCCACAGCAGTGGCATACGGCAGCATGAGGAGACCGGTCCCCACCAGGATGCACACGCCATAGCCAAGGGCCAGCACCTGGGGTGGGGACAGCGGCCGCTCTGCAAGATTAGTGACGCTTCTCGCAATACGGCTCAAGGCTTTTCCTGTCCTTTCGGGGTTTTATGCTTCGCCTCCGCCCCTGTCAAGGACTTTTCCCGCAGTGCAGAATTGGAGAAGAGACACAGAAATGGTAGCATGGGCAGAGGAGCTTGTGATGTCAACAGTTGCCATCTTAGGAGCGGGATTTGGAGGCCTGTACACCGCCCGCCTTCTCGAAAAAGAACTGCGGGGGAAGAAAGAGGCAGAAATTGTCCTCATCGACCGCCACAACTTCCACCTTTTCACCCCCATGCTCCACGAGATCACGGCCGGCAAGATCGAGCCCAGGCACGTAGTATGGCCTGTCCGCCTCCTCGGGCGTCGGTGGCGACTTACTTTCCTGGAGCGACGGGTGGAGGCCATCGATCTGGATGGGCGGCGGATCCTCACCGACCGTGGAGCAGTGAAGTACGACCTCTTGGTCCTGGCTCTCGGGAGCGTGACGAACTTCTACGGACTGCATCCCCCTCCCCAGCTCTTCCAGTTTAAGGAATTGCGGGATGCCGTGCGGCTCCGTAACCACCTGATTGAATGCTTAGAAGGGGCGGAACAGGAAACGGACCCCGCACGGCGCCGAACACTCCTCACCCTTGTTTTGGTGGGTGGGGGATGTACTGGAGTCGAGCTGGCTGCCGAGATCCACGACCTGATTTTCAAGAGCTTGCTCCGATTCTACCGCCACATCGACCCAAAAGAGATCCGGATCCTGCTGCTCGAGGCGACCCCGCGGATCATCCCCTGTGTGGGTGAGAGCCTGGCCCAACTGGCGCTCGAAACGCTGCGACAGAAAGGGGTCGAGGTGAAGCTCGAGACCCCGGTGGCCGAGATGATGCCGGACGGCGTGGTCCTGACCACTGGCGAGAAGATCCGTGCGGACACTCTTATCTGGACCGCCGGGGTCCGGGCAAACCCGGTCATCGAGGCGCTGCCAGTCGCCAAGGACCACCTGGGGCGAGTGCGGGTGAATGAGCATCTCCATCTCCCGGATCACCCTGAAGTCTATGCCCTCGGAGACTGTGCGCATTTCTTGGACCCCTCTACCGGCCAGCCCCTACCCCCCACGGGCCAGGTCGCGCTACAACAGACGAAAACGGTCGCCGCAAACATCGCACGGCACCTCCGGGGTCAGGGCGTGCTCGCCTTCCGGTACCAGCATCAGGGGGACCTGGTCTCGCTCGGAAGTCGATATGCCGTCGCGGAGATTCGGGGGTACCGATTCGCCGGCCTCTTTGCCTGGGTCCTGTGGCGGACTGTCTTCTGGGCGAAGATGATCGGGGTCAAGAACCGCGTCCGGGTGGCCTTGGATTGGGCCATCGGCCTTCTGTTCGGCCCGGACACTTCGCGGCTCGAGTGGTAGGAGAGATCAGCCCCTTACGGGGAGAAGAATGCACTCTAATATCCGAATCTTCTGTGTCCTTCCAACTGTGTTCTTCTGAACTGGTGCGGTTATGGGGGATAGAAAGGAGGAGATCGTGGCGAAACAGGTGATCGTCTATACCCAGCCCGGCTGAGCCGCCTGTGACCACGAGAAAGAGTTTCTTTCTCAAAAGGGTGTGCAATACGCGGAGAAGAACATCCGAGAAGATCAACAGGCGCTGGCCGAACTGATCAAATTTGGGGTTCGCGCCACGCCGGTCACACTCATCGATGGGGAGGTGATCGTCGGCTTTGACCGGGACAGGATCGAGCAGCTGCTCGGACTCACCTGAACTGAGGATCTTGCCGCCCCACGCATCCGGAGGAGACGGATCAGTGCGGTCAGGACCGCCTAAAGCCACGATCATCTACGACGGCGACTGAGGGCTCTGACGCCGCTTGGCCCGGTGGGTCCACCGGAAGGATCGAGGGAAGCAACTCGAGCTGATCCCTTTCCAGGAGCCGGACCTGGGAGACCGCTTCCCAGGTATATCGCTAGACCGGTGTCGTGAGGAACTACATCTGATCGACGAGGGGGATCACATTTTTACGGGGGCCGCCGCGGTGCGCGAGACCGTGGCGAGGCTCCCCGGCGCATTTCTCAGGACCCTCCCCTTTCATATACCGGGCGGCATGTGGCTGGCGGACCGGGTCTATGGCTTGGTCGCCCGGAACCGCGGTCGGCTTTCGCATTGGTTTAGCTAAACCCAGCCATTAGGTATCTATCCCTTGTTCCCTAACGTCGAATAGAAATCGCGAACACGCCGTTCGATCTCGTCGCGGGCCTGGCGAAAGGCGGCCAGCACGTCTTCGGAGTCCCGTCCAATCAGAGCGCCAGGATCCTCGATACCCCAGTGGAGTTTTTCGACCTGGGGAGAAAGGGCCGGGCAGTGCTGATCGGCGTGACCGCAGACAATGATGACGTAATCAGCCTCTTTGATCATCTCAGCCGTCAACGCCTTCGATGATTGATGAGAGACGTCGATTCCCCGCTCAGCCATCACCCTGACGGTGAGCGGATGAAGCCCCTTCGGGTCGATCCCAGCGCTCGAGGCCTCTCCCTGTCCCGCCCCGTAGTGACAGGCAAAGGCCTCTGCCATCTGGCTCCGCGCTGAGTTCCCTGTGCAAAGAAAAATCACTTTCACCTCAGCATTCCCCCGCGTTGATGATCTGGACCACCTGGCGTATTTTTCCCAGCACGCTGCATGGATAATACCGCCATCCCAATACAAAACACAAGGCCTTATTGACCAAGAAAATCAATAAGTTCCGCACTCCGGCTGCCCCATTTCTTGTGGTCACTTCCGGCGAGAAAAACGGCGTGCTCATAGGCACGCAATTTGCGTAGACGTATGGAGAAACGCCGAACCTCACGCAAATAGAGGCGACAGCTAGGCCTTGGAACCCATGGGTCGAGCACAGTACAGGCACTTCCTCAGCCAATTCGCTGTTGGTAATGGGTCCGGAGCAACGTCATGAAACCAAAGCGTAAGCGGGCGGAAGAAAAGGTGACGGCCCTGTACCGGGCGGGTCTTCATATCCAGGAACCGCTGGAGTTTCAGGAGCGGCTCGACCGCCTCCTGCAGACAGCCCGGACCGTGTTGGAGCTTGACCGGGTCAACATCCTCCTGGCCGATGGAGACGAGCGGTGGCTTCAGACGGTGGCGAGCACCGGGACCACCGAGCCGCTCGAGTGGATCCGGGTCCCGATTGGACCGGAGGGTGGGGGGGTGGCGCAGGCCTACCGGACCCGGCAGCCGGTCGTCTGGGATGGCCGGGCCGGCATGCCCGAGACGATGCGACTGAAGCCCCCCTACGACCGGATCGCGGCCCTCCGATCCCGGGTCTTTGCTAATCTGCCCCTGGTGGTTCACGGCCGGGCCATTGGGGTCTTGGGAGTCGATCGGAAACACAGTCGTCGGCCCCTGGAGCCGGCCACACTGGACCTGCTCAAGCTTTTTGCCGCGCAGGCGGCCCTGGCCATCGAGCACGCCCGCCTCTACGAGGAACAACTGCTGACCGCCCTCGATCTCGAGGAAATGGTCGAGGCTCGGACCGGGGAGCTGCAGGAGGCCAATGCCAGGCTCCAGGAGGCGTTGCGGACGGCTGAGGAGTCCTCGCAGACCAAGTCCAGGTTTCTCGCCACCATGTCCCACGAGCTCCGGACACCGCTGAACGCCATCATCGGCTTCTCCGAACTGCTACAGGATCAGCAATTTGGCTCCCTGACCGATAAGCAGCGACGGTACGTGAGTCATGTGCTTGCCGGCGGACAGCACCTGCTTTCTCTCATTAACGGCATCCTGGACCTCGCGAAGGTCGAAGCGGGAAAGCTCGAAATCCTGCCCGAGTCCTTTCCCTTGCCGGAGACCATACGAGCAGCCCTCGACAGCCTCCGCCCCCAGGCCGAAGCAAAAAGGCTGGAGATCAAGCTCACCCTGGAAACCTCTCCCACGTTCTTGGTGGCTGATCCGGTCCGGTTCCGCCAAATCCTTTACAACCTCGTTTCCAATGCGCTGAAGTTCACCCCCGAAGGCGGCCACATCACGGTGACGAGCCGACCAGCTGGATCCAACGCCGTGGAGATCGCTGTGCATGATACGGGATGTGGGATCAACGCTGAGGACCTCCCGAAGCTCTTCCAGCCCTTCACACAGCTTGATGCCTCCCTCAGCCGGCGCCACCAAGGAACCGGCCTCGGATTGGTCCTAACGAAAAAGCTGGTCGAGCTGCACGGCGGCCTGATCCGCGTCGAATCCGTCGGCGAAGGCCAGGGGTGCACATTCACCGTCACCCTTCCGCTGCAGTCTTCAGCCCCGGCCCCGCCTGGGCCCTCACCGAAGGGAACAGGCGCCAAGGCATTCACCGTGTGAGCGAACGGCCGCCGAGGCACCCACCACCTGCACCCAGATGCAACCCCCCACCCCCTTTTCCCCGAGTCGAGGAATCGCTTGGGAGATGGCCGGTGTTTATATTAGAATACACCCCCATTCCCAGCGGCCATTATGGGCCCAAAAGGCAGGGTCGCTCTCAGAATGTCTGATAGCAAAGGGGTACATACCATGGAACAGCTTGGCCGAATCCCGAGGCACTGCGGACTCGAAACCCATGGCATCCGAAATGTGGATCGTGCGTATTGGAACTTCCCCGCCGCCGCTCTTTATGAAGAGGTAGTGCGACGGCGAGAAGGGGTCTTCGCCCATCTGGGGCCCCTCGTCGTCCGAACGGGTGATCACACGGGCCGTTCTCCCAACGATAAGTTTATCGTCCGAGAGCCCTCCTGCGAGGATAAGGTCTGGTGGGGAAAGGTCAATCGCCCCTTTACGCCTGAGAAATTTGATGGGCTCCACCAACGCGTGCTCGCGTATCTCCAGGGGAGAGACGTCTTCATCCAGAACTGCTACGCCGGGGCCGATCCGTCCCACCGCCTACCGATCCGGATCATCACCGAGACCGCCTGGCACAGTCTCTTCGCCCGGACCATGTTCATCCCGGAGCGCGATCCAGCCAAGCTGGCCGAGCATGTCCCCGAGTTCACTGTCATCAACCTTCCCAACTTTCACGCCCGACCCGAGAGGGACGGGACCAACTCGCAGGTATTTATCGTGGTGCACTTCCAGAAAAAACTGGTCCTCATCGGCGGCACCAGCTATGCCGGCGAAATCAAAAAATCGATCTTCACCATTCTCAACTACGTCCTTCCTCAGTCGCACATCCTCTCCATGCACTGCTCGGCCAATACGGGCGCCGGAGGGGATACGGCCCTCTTCTTCGGTTTATCCGGAACGGGGAAGACCACACTCTCCGCCGATCCCGCCCGGACCCTCATCGGCGATGACGAGCACGGATGGAGCGACCGAGGCATCTTCAATTTTGAGGGAGGATGCTATGCGAAGGTGATCCGGCTCTCCAAAGAGGCCGAGCCGGAAATCTACGAAACCACCAGAAAATTCGGGACGATCCTGGAAAATGTTACCATCGACACCACCACCAGACACCTCGATCTAGACGATGACTCCCTCACCGAAAATACCAGGGCGGCCTATCCCATCGGGTATATCCCGAATGCCACGAAGACCGGTCTCGGGGAGCACCCAAAGAATATCGTCTTCCTCACTGCGGACGCCTTTGGCGTGATGCCCCCCATTGCTCGGCTGAACTCGGAGCAGGCCATGTATCACTTTCTCTCCGGGTATACCGCCAAAGTGGCCGGTACCGAGAAGGGAGTCACCGAGCCGCAAGCAACCTTCAGCACCTGTTTCGGCGCCCCCTTTATGGCCTTGCACCCGAGTGTGTATGCCAAGATGCTTGGAGAGAAGATCGCCAAACATCAGGTCGATGTCTGGCTCGTGAACACCGGCTGGACTGGCGGGCCATACGGGGTGGGACACCGGATGAAGATTGCCTACACCCGCGCCATGGTAAACGCCGCCTTGGACGGTGAGCTCGACGGGGCCCCGACCGAAGTCGATCCGGTCTTCGGCTTCCAGATCCCCACGGCCTGCCCGGAGGTCCCACCCGAGGTTCTGGCTCCACGAAACACGTGGACGGATCCCAAAGCGTACGACGCCAAGGCTAAAGAGCTAGCGGGCAGATTCATCGAAAACTTCCAGCAGTTCGCCTCTGACGTACCAGCAAACGTACAGGAAGGCGGCCCGAGGATGGGTTGAGGTCACCGGAAATACCCAGATCCCCCGGGGAACGGGGGGCGAAAATCCGAAGGGTCCTTGCACTTACCCTCATCCTCAACTGGTCAGTTGCCGCAGTCAAGCTCGGATACGGGGCCTGGTCCGCAACCCTGAGCATGGTTGCGGACGGTTTCCATTCCCTGCTCGATGGTTCTGCCAACATTATTGGCCTCATCGCCATCTCCTTCGCTCTGCTGCCGGCAGACCCCTCGCACCCTTACGGCCACCGAAAGTTTGAAAGCTTCGCCGCGCTAGGGATCTCCCTCCTCCTCCTCCTAGCCGCCTACGAGATCGGGCACGCGACCTTTCGCCGATGGCAGACGAGCACGATACCCCACGTCACCACCATGAGTTTCGTGGTGATGATCGTCGCCATGGCGGTGAGTCTTTTCGTTAGCTGGTACGAGGCCCGGGCCGCCCGACAGCTCCAGAGCGAGGTCCTGGCGGCCGATGCCATGCACACCCGGAGCGACCTCTATGCGTCCCTGACCGTCCTGGCCTCCCTCACCGCGGCCAAAGCCGGATATCCAGGCCTCGATATGGTTGCAGCCCTCTTCATCGTCTTGCTGATCGGGCGAAGTGGCGTCCGGATCATCGGCCAGAGTCTTCACGTCCTATCAGATGCCTCGCGTCTCCCGCCGAGCACCGTGGAAAAGGTAGCCCTAGAAGTCGAGGGGGTCCGCGAGGTCCACGCGGTCCGGAGCCGGGGAACGTCTGATGCCATTTACATGGACCTGCACATTCTGGTGGACCCCACGCTGACGGTGGCCAAGGCCCACGAGATCGCCCACCGTGTGGAGGCCTCCCTCAAGGAGCAGTTCCCCGACGTGGCGGACATGGTGGTCCACGTTGAGCCGGACACTACCGGGGAACGCCGACAATACCGCGAAGACCAGAAATTCTAACCCCCCCAAAAAGTTCCTTCTTTTGTTACGCTTCCTTCAAGCAATCATCGCCTGATGCAGATTTGCGTGACTTCAAAAGGGAGTGTGTGGTCCATGAAATGCATTCAAAATTAATTGAAGAGCTTGAAGCGGAATCAGAGAGCCAGGACCGAGGCTCTATTACCTTGTAAAAAATACTTGACAAGGACTATGGAATGCCAATATTTTGGGGCAGTTAGCGCTGGCTATACTATATGTTGTAGTGAGGTAGCGCTAAGTAGACTAGATACAGGGCCTGCGCTAATATGCACCCCTTTTATGGCGAAGGAGGAGGAGAATGACCAAGGCAGAGAAGCGTCTGCTCGAACTTCTCTACACTCACTCGTACAAAGAAGATCCCAACAGTCCTTTCAAGCTCTCCTCAGGAAGAACTAGTCCATACTATGTCGACGTTAAAAGCACCCTCTCAAGGGCCGAGGGGCTTTATCTAACCGGCCAGATTTTATACATCAGAATCAAAGCCTTCGAGCAAAAAGAAGAGGTCTCGATTGATCTAGTTGGCGGTTTGGAGATCGGGGCAATCCCGATGCTGAACGCAGTAGCCTTACATAGCTACTTGCAACACGAGCCAATCGCTTGGTTCTACGTTAGAAAGACGCCAAAGCCTCATGGATTGCAAAAGTGGGTAGAGGGCTCCGTGAACCCCGACCAAAAAGTAATTATACTCGACGATGTTGTCACCACTGGAAAGTCAACACTTGACGCAATTCATGGGGCAAGAGAGTCTGGATTAGAGGTCGCCAAAGTAATTGTTCTCGTAGACAGACTTGAGGGTGGTACAGAAGAGATTCAAAAGGTCGTTCCCTTTGAATCGGTGTTTACAATAAAAGACTTGCAAGAATACAAGCATCGCGTCTAACAACTCAGCTGAGCACCGTTTGTCTTCTAAGCAGCCGCTTCAAATCACAGTCTAGTCCCCCCCAAACATATCTAAATCTGTTTCAGGAAACTACCGCTGTCGGCGTGCTGGCCCCGAGATGTACTATGTTTCGGCGCTCTCCAGCATCTCACCATACCCTTCACGGAAGGTCGGGTATCGGAATACATATCCTGAGTCAACCAGTTTGGTGTTGCGACAGCGTTTGTTCCCCCGGGGCCGGCGCAGGACGGGGTCGGGAGATTTCACCACTCGAGGAGGAGGGAGACCGAGCTCGGTCGCCAGCCAGCGCAAGACCTCGCTTTCTCCGGCAGGCTCGTGATCCACGCCGATGTAGAGCTGGTCAGGCTGGGACAGCATCATGAGGTGCTGTAGCGC
>JAPUFX010000114.1 GCA_027293415.1 Candidatus Methylomirabilota bacterium | reverse complement strand
CACCTTCCTCCGGGCCTCCACCCTCGGCGGGAAGCCCTTGGAGGCGGAGATACCGGAGCCCTTCTCGCTTCGCCTCGCGCCGTGGGTCTTCGAGCCGGACCGGCTCGAGGACGCCGTCCCGGTGAGGGCCATCCCCGATAGGGCCTACCCCGACCAGGAGGCCCTTTCGGACGCCATCGCGCAGGCGGGCGTCACCGAGGAGCCTATCCGCATCGAGCCGCTCTAATGGCCGGATCCCGCCCTGGCGGAGCCGGTGAGTCTATTCGTTAGCTGAGATTTTGTTTATGGTGGTCAAAAAGGAGAGGTCATGAAAGTACTTCGACATATTGGCTCAGCGGCGTTCGTGCTCGGGCTTTTTACCGCAGTATTTGCTGGGATGCCATGGCACGTAATGGTTGCCGATGATCCGGTCGTACCCTGGTGGCTGAGGATAGCGGTCTTCTGCCTTCTCGGGGGTATCCTTGTTGTTCTGCTGACAGTGGTTCTCGAACAAAGGGCACACAAGGCATCAGTTGAAGAGCCGCTGCCTACTGAGTCTGATCGCACAGTTCTGCTGTTGAACTCCGATGTACTGCCCGGCCGAGAGATCACGGAAATTTTGGGTCTCGTCCAGGGCCACACGGTATTTGCTATCTGGCTTGGCAAAGATCTATCAGCCATACTCAGGTTAATCCTCGGCGGCGAACTGACCGAGTACACAGACATGATGGGAAGCGCTCGGGCAACAGCTACCAGTAGGATGATCGCGCAGGCCGCGGAGATGGGGTCGGATGCAGTTATCAATGTTCGCTATATGACAACGAGCGTTGTGGGCACTGCGTCTGAACTTTTTGCTTACGGAACAGCCGTCAAGCTCAGCCAATAGACCACATGAGAAAGGTTGCACTGATGAATAAGAGGTTAATGGAACTTTCCCAGTCATTCATGAATATTCCTGACCAGAAATATCCAGCTTAAAGGTCGTCCTTCCTAATCCCACATTAAATGAGCTAATATGAATCTCTAAAGAACTTTTCGCGACCCGGAAACGAACTGTTCCGATTATCCTAGGAAATAGTAACTCGCCTAACTTACTGAAAGTTAATATTTCTCCCGAAATATGCCCTCTGGCTAACACCATCTAATAGGAAAACCGAAATATACCAAACTCTAACTCGGAAGATGGTACAATGGCTGGGGGAAGGTCAAGAACCTATGTCGACACTCTATTCATCAGCCACAACACACAAAACGCATACGCTACGCGATGGACGGTCGTTGGGATACGCCGAGTACGGGGATCCCGAAGGCAAGCCGATGTTTCATTTTCACGGGTACCTAGGTTCTCGACTTGAGGCCAGCGTATCCGATGAAGCTGCGGCAAAAGTAGGGGTCCGTCTCATCGGGATCGATCGCCCTGGCATGGGGCTGTCCGACTTTCAACCCGGTCGCCAGATCTTGGATTGGCCGGACGACGTTGTGCAGTTGGCCAATACCTTGGAGATCGATAGCTTTGCGGTTGAGGGAGTATCTGGAGGGGGGCCTTACGCTCTGGCGTGCGCATACCAGGTTCCGGACCGACTCACGGCTTGTGGGATCGTCGCAGGCTTAGGGCCGATTGACCTTTTGGGGACTGAAGGGATGATGTTGGGCAATCGAGTGAGATTTTTCGTTGCCCGACGGCTCTCCTGGTTTCTCAGAGCGATATGGTGGTTGGACGTAGGGCGTTACCGTCGACATACTCAGGACGAAAAGAAAATTAAAGAGCTATCATTAAAGTTCTGGAAGGGATTGCCCGAAGCGGGCAGGAACGCGTTGGGGACGTTGTATATTGCCCAAATGCTTGAAGCTTTGCTTCAAGGAAGCAGGGGACCCGCACACGACGCAAAGTTATATGTACAACCATGGGGGTTCAAGTTGGAAGATGTTGCCTTTAACAACGTTTACCTCTGGCATGGAGAGCGAGATGTAAACGTCCCGGTATCGATGGGACGGGCCATGGCCAAAGCCTTACCTCATTGCCAAGCGAGGTTCTATCCGGGTGAAACTCATCTCTTGGTAGCCTATAACCACCTGGAAGAGATCATGGAGGCTATGATCTCGTGAGCGCTTGGTATGGGGTGCTAATAGATATGAAGATCCCCTTGGTAGTTACGATTATCCCAGGTAATCGTCACTCTGGCCAACCCACGGAAAAGTTCATATTTCAACAGTTATTGACCCTGAGCCCCAACGGTCAAGAGTGACGATTACATCGTGAAATATGCACTTTCGATGAGGTAGGTTTCGATTAGAGACCGAGGCGAATCTTCCTTACGCGGTTGAGTAACCTTCATTATAATAGTATTCGGGTTATTCAGGTTGGTCCCATAGAAACCGCCCGCTCTCTAACATTCTGCGGACCTGCCAGGCTTTCTTATCATAGTCTTCAAGGGTATTCAAAGAAGGAAAAAGAGTATCCGTTTGAGAGACATAAACTGGGACTCCAAATATTCTAACACAATGATTCGGCCAATCTAACACAACCCATTCTTTTACTAACGTTCGATTCTGTTTCTTATCCAGCCTTCTAAATAAATCCTCTATCTTTTGCCCAGAATCTCTTATAATATAGTCAATCCGGTAGACAGGGTGGGGTGAAGTGCCCCTCCCATAACCTCCGGCCAAAAATCTGTTTATTTGTATGACATCGATATGTAGCTCTTTCACTTTGATAGAAAACGAATATTGATTAGTCTCTAAATCCGACATGCCTCGGCCTCGCCCTGGGTCATCTGGACTCCCTTCAGGGATTACCTCTGCATCTATCCCTATATTTATAAGGTGTTCATATATCTTCTCACCCGATATATCCTTAGTGGGAAGGGATAGACCACCGAAGAATTCAGTTACTTTCTTGAACATCACTTTACCCTCCTAGTCGATGAACTGATAGGACTATCGGTCTATCTGAAATTATGCAGCCATTACCAGTCCTTTGCCCCTCGCAGCCAGCCCTCCCTCACCTGGGGACAGGGGCCAAGTCCTCCCCCCTTCGACAAAACAATATCTTGCTTTTCCCATTTGGTGTCTGACCGGAGATATCACGCCAGCTTTTATCCCACGTTTCCAGTCCGGGTCGGCTGGGCGTCTTTTCCTCCTGAATGCCGTAACGTCAAACCATACCCGCACGATTGCGGGGATGCCTTCGTCTCGGACGTCGAGGAACGGGTCGTCTAAGGACCTCCGCCCAGATGACCGCTCTCTTTACATCACCTGCGTCCCGGAACCACGAGGGTCCGCTGGGCCGGGCTTTCGGAATTTCAGTTGCTCTCTCCACCGCAGGGACTTCGACGGGCTGCTCCATCCACTCCTCGAGCTGCGCCTCTCGCACCTCAGGCCGGACCGGCAGCGGCGGCCGTGCGGGCATTTCACTCTCTCTTGCCTTTTTCAAGGCTTGAGGGAGGGCATATTCAGGGGGCGCCTCCTCGACACCAGAAAGACGCGCCGGGTCCTCACCCTCGGGGGCGGCCACACTCGTCTGACCCCGCTTCTGCAGCCACTGGAAAAGGGCAGGAATTCCCCAAATGAGCAACAAGATCAAGAGCCAAATTAAGTATTGGTATTCCTCCATCCTGCCTCCTCCACGCGTTACCGCTCTTCATGCTCTCCAGGCGGACCGGTTTTGGATATGCTCTCTCTCATCTGCGTGTCCGCCTTAATGTTTTGCATGTTGTAATAATCCATGACCCCGAGGTTGCCCTCTCGGAAGGCCTGCGCCATGGCCAGGGGAACCTCGGCCTCGGCCTCCACTACCTTAGCGCGCATCTCCTGGGTCCTGGCGGTCATCTCCTGCTCATGGGCCACGGCCATGGCCCGACGCTCCTCAGCCTTGGCCTGAGCAATCTTCTTATCCGCCTCGGACTGATCGATCTGCAATTGGGCGCCGATGTTTTTGCCTACGTCCACATCGGCAATGTCGATGGAGAGAATCTCGAACGCGGTTCCGGCGTCCAGCCCCTTATTGAGTACCGTCTCAGAAATGCTATCAGGGTTCTCCATCACTGCCTTGTGAGTTTGAGCTGAGCCAATGGTGGAGACGATCCCTTCACCCACACGGGCGATGATCGTCTCCTCTCCAGCCCCGCCCACCAGACGGTCGATGTTGGCCCGCACCGTAACCCTGGCAAGGGCCTTGAGCTGAATCCCATCCTTGGCCACGGCCGCAACCAGGGGCGTCTCGATGACCTTCGGGTTCACGCTGACGCGTACCGCCTCCAAGACGTCCCGGCCGGCCAGGTCGATGGCGGTGGCTCGCTGGAAGGTCAGCCCGATGTTGGCCTTGTCCGCCGAAATCAGCGCAAGGACCACCCGATCAATGTTGCCACCGGCCAGGAAGTGGGCTTCCATCTCCCCGATGTTCAAATTGAGGCCAGCCTTGGTGGCGTTGATCAGGGGGCTGATGATGAGGCGAGGCTTCACCTTACGCAAACGCATGCCAATCATTGTGCCCAAGCTTACCTTGACACCAGAAAAGAAGGCGGTGATCCACAAGCCAACGGGTACAAAGACGTTCAGGAGCATGAGAAACAGAATGATCCCGACCAGAGTGGTCAGGCCCGTTGCAATCGTGAAAGTTTCCATGGCGATCCTCCTCAAAACTTAGGGTTAAGGTGCAATCTATCGACGACCAGATGAAGGCACTCGATATTCCGTGATACCCGCCGGGCTTTCAGTTCGGTTGCGAAATCCGTCGAACGATCAACCGGTATCCCTCATTTCTCACAATTTCAATTCGTTCCTGAGAATCTATATAGCCTCCTTCCGTTACGACGTCCAATCTCTCCCCATCAATCATTCCGGTGCCGCTGGGACGAAGGTCCGTCACTGCAACTCCAACCTTTCCGACCCGGTCGCTGCGAACTTCCGAAGCGGCGAAGCCGGCCTCCTTCGTAGCCCTGGTCGGCAGACCAATGCGTTGCCATATGGGGGTACGCTCCACGTATTTGAAAAGAATCACGGTGCCGAAAATACTCAGTCCCAGCGCTCCTAGGAGAACCAAAACGGCATTGGAAACGTCGCTGAGCGTGGGCACCCGCCCCAGCAGGCTCATGCCTAAGCCCACCATCAGCGCCACGATCCCCAACACACCGGCGATGCCAAAACCAGGGATGACAAATATCTCCAGTCCAAGTAGTATCAGACCCAGTCCGAGGAGGAGTAATTCCTCGAAGCCCGCCAGCCCCACCAGATACTTGGAGCCAAAAAACAGTCCCAGCGCCACAATTCCCGCTAAGCCCGGAAGACCCCAACCAGCCGTCTGAACCTCGGCTATGAGACCAAAAAAACCCATCGACAGCAAAATCGCACTAACGATGGGATTATTCAGGAGTCGGACAAGACGCTCCGCCCAGGTAATCTTAGGTTGAAACACCTGCGCACCTTCAAATTTAAGCTCCCTTAGCAAGCTATCAAAGCTGGAGGACTGTCCGTCCACGAATTTCCGCCGCAGCGCCTTTTCGGTGGTCAGGGTCAGAAGCTTACCCTCCTCGATGACCCCCGGTATCCTAATGGACTCATCCACCATGGCCGCTGCAATCTCGGGGTCGCGCCCGTTGCGTTCTGCCGTTGCGCGAAATTCCGATCGGGCGTAGGAGACCACCTTCTCACTGGCCTTCTGCCCGCCACCCCAAACGGGCGTGGCCGCACCGATGGTTGCACCTGGGGCCATGTAGATCTGCCTGCACGCCAGCGCAATAAGGGCACCAGCACTGATGGCCCGAGGATTAACGTAGGCGACGGTGGGCACTTTGGCACCCACGATGGCATCGCGAATATCGAGCATCGCGTCCATTCGGCCACCCAGCGTGTTGATGTCGAAGACGATCAGGTCAGCATTGTCCCTTTCGGCATCCTTGATGACCCTAGCCACATATGGCGCGAGCGCCAGATCGATGGTTCCAGAGATCACCACCCGGTAGACCAATTCGGTACCGACTGCAGAGGCGAGACCCGCCGCCAGAACCATCAGCACCAAGAATCCACGTATGCTCCTTATCCCTTTTCGTGCAAGGCGCATCCTGAGTCCCCGACTTTTGCAGTGAATCATACGAACGTCCATCGCCTTATAATCGATAGGAATTATCCCTCATGCAGTCCACCGACTCCTACGAGGGGCTCACTATCCAACCCAACTTAAAAAGCCGAGCTACCCTTGAAGGGCAACCCGGCATCGAGTCCCGCGGCGTTGACCTACCCCTACTAGGTTAGCTTCGCGGTTTACTGCTTCAAGAACTCGGGCTGAAAAAGGTGTCTGATATTAATATAGGCCCAGATAGTAGAGGGAGCAACGAAAATGCTGGAGTAACGACTATCCCAGGTAATCTTAACTCTAGCCATCCGACCGAAAAGTGCATATTTCAACAGTTATTGCCCCTGAGCCTCAACGGTTACGAGTGACGATTACATCGTGAAATATGCCCTTTTTGTGGTTATTGGCTCGCCCTAATTCGCTTGGCGCGGGCGAGCATATTCTTTGCTTCGTCATCCCTGCCCATCTTTATGTAAAGTTCTGCCAAATTATCTAATAATTTTGCCAAGTTTGGATGGTTGGGCCGCAGGGCCTTCTCACCAATCGCCAGCGCCCGCTTATATCGGGGTTCGGCCTTGGCGTAGTGGC
>JAPUFX010000113.1 GCA_027293415.1 Candidatus Methylomirabilota bacterium | reverse complement strand
GTAATCCCTGGTCGTCCCGTACTTGACCGAATGCGCACCTTTAGAGTTAGTGGCCAGCATCCCCCCAAGAGCACACACATCGGCGCTCGAGGGGTCGGGGGGGAAATACTTGTTGTGCTGCTTGAGCGCCTTGGTGAGAGTTGTCAGCGTGCAGCCCGGCTCGACCCGAACCCAGCCTTTGTCCGGATCGATCTCCATAATCCGGTGCATGTACCGGGTAAAATCCAAGACAACACCTGTGCCCAGCTCCTGACCGCACCGGCTAGAGCCGCCCCCCCGCGGGATTACGGGAATGCCCCGATCGGCAGCGTAGCGCACGACCGCGATCGCGTCCTCCCGACTCTTTGGAAAGACCACGCCGAGCGGCTTGACCCGGTACATGCAGGCCCCGGTGCTGTAGAGAACCCGGGTCACCTCGTCGAACCGCGCATCTCCCTGAATGAGAGCCTGCAGATCGGTAGCGATGGAGTGGATACTCACAATTGGCTCCTAGGAGGGATAGGTATACGGGATACAGTACACAAATATCTCGCCAATTTAAAACCCAATATACTCATCTGGTGGGAGCCGGCTTTCGAGAACTGTCGGTTACCCGGCGCTAAACCTGCACAATTGTCGTAAAGCGCCAGGGCATTTTGCCATACCCAAATGCCCTGAAGACCTCTAAACGCTGTATAAGTCTTTAAAAATCAACAAGTTAAGATAAAATCGGTTTTGGCACACATTTTGCTTTTTCTTCGGGATAAGGAAGGCGAGTTCCCATAGCCTCTCTCCTTTCCTTTGGGCCTCCGGGGGCGGGCCTCTGACCCATTAGGGGAGCCCCCATTAAATTCCCTCCTTTTCCCAATTTCCTAAATCACACCCCACAGAAGAAACTCTAGCAACTCCCTTCTTGGAATAGAAGCCATTTCCACGCCTTTTCATCGATAATCACCCATCCGAGACCGCCGGAGCACCCCAAGTCTCCGCGGCGCTGGCTTGACTTGGGGCAAACACCCTTAGTATCATGACGTGCATCCTAGAAACTCATGATCCCCATCATATCAGCATTTCGGCGACCCCTCGTGTTGTCGCGTGGATGGTCGATGGCGGGGCGGTAAGCTCCTCGAGGTAATATCCAATTGGAACCGGGGTAGGCATAGTTCACAGGCCACCTCAGGCACAATTGTTGGTGTATCAGCAATTCCAGACGCCTTCACGGGCGGAGCCTAGCCCGGAGGGCGTTTTTATTTTCGGGTGCAAGCTCCAGCCCCACCTCCGTGGCAAGCTCAAGGTTGGCCTCTTCTCTCTGGCTGTCCTTATAGCTGGCTGCAGCACCACAGGCCGGATGCATACGAGCCGGCTCGCCCCCACTACCCTGACAACAGAAGACGCGATCACCGTCATCGCCTACGAGACAGAGAGTCTATCCCAGATATCTGAGACAGCGGATGTCCCGGCGGAGTACTCAGCCGACATGGCAGAAGAAGTGCTCGAGTGCATCGAAGAAATACTTGAGGAACACTATCCCACCGTGCGAATCGTCCCGCCAGACAAGTTTCTAGAGGTCGCGTTTCCTGATCTGACCGAAGAAGATAGTCTGCCCGTCATTCTGTCGTGGGAGCACATGGCGCGTGACCCCGGATTTCAAGCGCGGATCGCTCCCCTGGGGCTCCGCTATTTAATCACCGTGTTCGTCGAAGAGGGGAAGGGTAACACGGTCTTTGCTGGACCGGACCCAGGGACCTACCCCCCACCGCCAATATTCATCGCAGGGTGGGATACCTGGACCTCGATGCACGCCAACGTCGTGGACTTGATGCACGCTCGGGACGCGGGAGAAGTACGGGCAGGGGCGAACGGAAGGTCGGCAGCCGGCATTATCTGCATCATTCCCTTCTATATTCCCTCGTTCCCGGAATGGCGTGCTTGCGACGAGCTGGCCGAGGGGGTGGTCCAATTACTTGCAGGCGAGAGCCCACAGGACGAAATAGGGATTAGACCTGGTATGGCTCAGGAAGAAACAGTCCTAATCGACGACGAGACAATCCCAGTTGAGGAGGATACAGCCGCAATCGAAGAGTCGGCGATCCCAGACCGTGAAGTGAACCAATCCAATACGTGGCCTTAACGAACCCCGTTCACTCAGACGCCTGCCGGAGCACGGCCTGCGAGGGCGTTTTATTTTTTCCAGGTTGTACGACCAAGGAGTGATCTATTACCAAGTGCGAAATTATCGTGAGATTCCCTATGGTGGCGGCGGAGGGACTCCTGACCAACGAGGAGGTGCTGGAGGAGATCAAGGTGGTGCGGAGGGAGATGGAAGGGAAACGGGGGAGATAGGCTGCCGCATGGGATTCATTCATAAGAGGTCCAAGCAGCGGAACGGGAGAAATGGGTGAAATGGACGAAAAAGTTGACGAGTCTCAAGGTCAGGCATCCGAGCGCTCTCCTCTTCGAGAGATTCCCGAAGAGGAATTGCAAAAGATTCTTGAGGCACATCGGAAGTGGGTGGAGTCGGAGGGGAAAGAAGGGAAAAAGGCTGACCTGGCCAGGGCCAACCTCCGGCAGGCCTACCTGTTCGAGGCCAACCTCGAGGGCGCCAGCCTCAACGAGGCCAACCTCGAGAACGCCTTCCTCCTCGACGCCAACCTCGAGGGCGCCAACCTAGCCGAGGCCAATCTCGAGGGCGCCGACCTGCTCAGCGCCCAGTTGAAGGGAGTCAATCTGCAAAGTGCCACAAACCTCACCGCCTCTGATGTCAAGCGCGCCGAGAACTGGGAGCTGGCGTTTTACAGCGATGACTTTCTCAAACAGTTAGACCTCCCACCCAACCACAACGAGAGGGTCAAAAAGAGGCTGGCCGAGGAAAAGAAGGCGACCGGCGCTAAGCCGTGACCTGGAAGCTAGAGAGAAAAGGGACGGCTAAGGAGGAAGCGATGAACGAGCTAACGATGGAAACTCTGGCACGACGGCTGGAGCGGGAGAACCAGCGATTCAAGAGAGCGGGAAAGGTCAAGGTCAGGGAGGGATGAGCGATGGGTGAGATGGGTAGCGAGGAGCGGCGACTCCTCGACGAGGCCGTCGAGATCTATGAAGAGCACGGGTTGGCCGGCATTCACCGTTGGGGTCAGGAGCAGGGACTCCCGTTACGTTTGTGTGCCCTCTGTGAGATCGAGACCGCGTTCGTCGGTGACACCTGCGCGGTCTGCTGGAGCAAGGGTAGTGGTGACGGATGACGGAGCGTCTTTGGCTTACTTGTTCGAGCGGATAAGAGGTCATTTAAGCAGAGCTGATCCGCGATGAAGCTCATCACCCTCAAGGAAGCTGCCGACCGTCTCGGGTTCTC
>JAPUFX010000112.1 GCA_027293415.1 Candidatus Methylomirabilota bacterium | reverse complement strand
CCCTCTGTCAATGCCAAGGCAACGTCCAAAGGCAGTATATCTAATGGGGGATCGCTAGGCAATCGCGTGCAAAGCCCTGTTCCTTGGGCACTTTTGGCATGAATGTTGCTACCGCAGTATATCCATTCGGGATCTTGAGGTCGGTACACAGCGCCTGCCGCGACTATGCACGGCGGAGAATGCCGATAGGTGGGGAACTCAGTGAGTATCTGTTCCCCTTAGGATCCGCGGAGGAGATGCAGATGAAACCGAGCAGTGCCTTCTGGCGGAGAAAGTTCTACGTACACCCGATCCAACGGAAGTATTTCTTTCTCTCTCTCGTCCCGTTGATCGTGTGTGGATTCCTCTTGGTCTTCCTGGTCCTCTTTCCCTTGCATATGACCCTTTGGGGAACAGCCACCGAACCCGAGAAGGCGGCGATTCTGGCGCAGATCCAATCCCTGTCCGTTCCGATCATGCTTGCCCTGCTCATTAGCATGCTGGTCTCGAGCATCATGAGCTTCTTCGTCACCCACAGGTTAGGGGGCCCCCTTTACCGCATCGAGCAGATCCTACACGAGGTGGAACAAGGACGTCTCCCGACCTCCGTGCGAATTCGGCGCGACGATGACCTTCAGGATTTTGCGGGACTTTTCGATAGGGCCTTCAAGACGATCAGCTCCGCCATGGCAGCGGTGACGGAACATCAGGCTCATGCCGCCAAAGAGCTGGCAGAACTTCACAGGAAGGTCAACGCTGAATTAGACGGGGAGGTCGTACAGGGTCTGGAAGAGGTCAGCCGTAGCCACAGGGAGGTCCAGCATATTCTCGAGAATTTCAAGCTCCCATCGCTTCAGGCTCCCAAGCAGGAGTCTACAGAATAAATCCCCGGTTCGATATCCCTCGAATTCTCGAAAGAACCACAATCCCTCCGAAGTAAGCAGCCAGCTGTAACTCCCTGCCCATCCATCCTCTGGAGTCTTCTCTTCATTAGTTGCCTGTTCTCCGAGGGTCGCCCCCACTGGAGATGGAGATAGACTTGCGGGCACGAAGATTGCACGAATTCCGTCGTGCAGCTCCACGACTTGAAGACCCTCATCGACCAGGACGGATGTCCCGGCCAGCAGACTCAGCAGCTGATGATGCTGGAAATGCTGAGCCACCTGGTGAAGGTAAGCTGAAGGCCGCTAAGGGGGTTTCTGCGTACTTGCTCTCTTCGGAGCACACCGGCCAGCCCAGAAAGTATAGGCATATGTTGTTTACACGCGAAAAGTCCTACGACCGTTTCGACATCCTCGCGGCCGCGGAGAAAGCCCGGTCCAAGGGGAGACTTCGGAAAGCCATCGTCGAGTATCGAAAGGTGCTCGAGATTGATCCGGACGACCACGTCATCCATGGGAAGGTTGCGCCTCTCCTCGCCGAGCGCAAAAGGCTTGACGAGGCCTGGTCGAGCTTTGTCGCTGCAGGAGAGGGATATCATCGGAACGGCTACATCAATCAAGCAGTGAGCATCTATATCCAGGCAGCGCGGTACCTGCCACGCAAACTCGAAGTGTGGGAGACCATTGCTCGGTTGCAGGAAGAGCGGGAACTGCCCGCAGACGGCGTAAAGGCCCTCCTGAGTGGATGCCACTATTTCCGGCGTCGTGATCAACGGCCGGAGGCCATCCACCTTCTGCGCCTGGCATGCAAAATTCAGCCGTGGCACTTCGAAGCGACATATATCCTCGCAAAAGTACTTGCGAAGGGCGGCGATAAGGGGGAGGCGTTGCAGCTTCTGCATGGACTTGCCGAACGGGTCCAGGGTCGTAACCTCCGGCGTGCTCGGGCCGCTCTTTTGAGGATGTCTCCGTCCCTCGGCGCGGCATGGCGATGGCTTCGTGCGGCGATCGCCGCACGTGAAATCCCCATTCCGCGAACCTCATCATGGGAAGGCTTGGGCATCGGACGGGTCAAACGGGGACGACCGGCCCGCCTGATCTGCCTAACCATCGCCCTCTTGGGCGCCATACTGGTGGGGGTGCCCTTCGGCTTCGATATCGGTCCAGACATGGTCTCCTTCCTCCTTGGAGGGAGCGGGTTGGTCGTGTTCGGCCTGACGTCGTTTCTGTTCTTCTCACGCAGGCGCGAGCGGAGAGGAGCAGCTCTTAGCCCATAAGGTCGAGTCCAACCCTCAAGGACTGAGTCCTCAAGCGTTGATTCGACGGCGGCCCGTCGAGCACTTCATCCTGTGCCGACTAGTGCCGTTCCAACTTGATAAGTGGTTCGACAAGGCTTCGACGGTGAGCTCAGCCGAACCGCTCACCACCCCGAGGAAGATCGAGGGGCCGATTTTGAGCAGCCTGCCTTGTTGCAAGGGTCGTGATCGAGTGCAGCGAGAAAGTTGGCACAAATAGTTGGAACGGCACAAGTGCAACAGTCTCCAGCTTTGCCACGATACCTTCGGCCCGAGAGCAAGACCCCTGCCTGGCTCCGTGCATACCCCTTCGGGAAATCGGTTTAGTGTCCCCCACGGCGCCAGAGTAGGCACGCGCTAAGCGTATATCCCCGGCGATCCAGTGGATCGGACGAAGGTTCGCTGGCTATTTCCCGGCAGCCGCCCAATAATCGCCGCCGCGAGACAGAGGCCTGCTTTCACAATCCCTTAAAATTTCGCAAGTTGCGGCAACCGATCTTGGCACGAAGGTTGCGTTGCAGTTCTATAGGAAGTGACGGCGATCAGTAGGAGGACCGGATGTCTCAGTCTACAAAAATAATGTTGCGACGCCACCTGCGCTTTGGACGCTACCTCCCCGTTGAATGCACCATTCTGAGCCCCGAGCGACCCCATCCGAGATTGCTTGTCGGCAATACCCGAAACGTTAGTGCCGGTGGACTCCAGATCCTGCTGTCCGAAACCCTTCCGGTCGGGAGTACCGTGTTGGTCCGGGTCGATAATAAGGGAGATCCACTGCGCGGACGAATCGTCTGGGTTGGCCGAGATACGCCGACCCAGATAGGGACCGCCTTTCCTCATGGGGTGGCCTTCGAGCAACCGGTCGACGCCTCCTTGGTCCGGCAATGGGCATCTCAGCCCGAAAGGCGGGCCCATCCCCGAGCCCAGGTCCAATTTGACGTAGAATACACACAAGCAGGGACGAGGGCTCATGGGACCTGCCTCGACCTGAGCCAGGGCGGGATGTTCATAGGAACCGAGCACCCGGCCCCGCCGGAGACAGAGGTCATTCTCCACTTTACGCCCTCGGGCCTATCCCAATCTCTTACAGTCCTGGCGCGGGTCACGTGGGCGCGCGCCGGGGAGACGGGACCGGGTGCCATGTGTGGCATGGGCGTGCAGTTCGTCGAACCCAAGCCATCAGATGCTGCCGCGATCGGTACCGTCGTGAGTCACGTTCTCACGGGAGCCTCCCGCTTGCCAGATTGCTACCGGTTCCTGCCCCCGACTTGTTAGCGGTCTCGGATCTGCTGCGTGCCGCTGATTCGTACGGAAGGGGACCCGAATGGGATTGGCATTGACCTGCCAGACCTGAACGAGTGCAGAAAGAGCTCCCTTCATATGCATTCCTTCCCCCGATCTGTTGGTAAGGCCTGACGCGGCGGACCGCGTCTTCCGCGACAAACTGTCCGGCCTAAAGGCATGACTCTGTGACAGCATGTCAGACTTCTCCGCTACCGGGGATAGTTAGGGTTCGTTTGAAAGAGACCGTGTGGCTACATGCAGTAAGAGAATTCAAGAGGTTGCGTTGTCGTCCTCACGGAGCCGAGTTCTTGGCATACTTGTCGCAACCTCAGTCCCGAAGGTCTTTCGGCCGGAACTCGATTTGGACCGAGGAGCGCGTGTAGTTTTACCGCCATTCAGCGCGATAACCAGAAGGAGGAAGATTATGCAGCAGCCTACGGAGCGTCGGCATCGCCGGATCGAAGTCTTCCTGCCTGCCCAGTGCACCGTCTTCGCCCCGCAAGTTCCCCAGGGGCCCATGGAGGGCAAAACCCGCTCTCTCAGTCCTGGAGGCGCAATGCTCTTACTCCCGGCTCCCCTGCCGCTCCATACACGGCTGATGGTTCGCTTGGGGGAGGGGCCTGACTTACGGAGTCGAGTAGTATGGGCCGGTCACGTCTTTCGGACGCATCTGGGAGCGGTCCGAGCACATGGGATCGCCTTCACCCGGGATCTCGATGCCTCGGCTCTCAAGCAAATCCTCAGCGCTGCGCGAAAACAAAACCGTCTGAGGATCCCCGCCCGTTTTCCGGTGGCTTATGACAATCTGGAGAAACATGGGAGGGGGACTTGTTTCAACCTGAGCCACACTGGGATGTTCATTGGTACGACCGATCTGGTCTGTCCTGGGGAAGAGTTGATCGTACGCGTGGCCGCCCCAGGGATTCGTGACTCTTTCTCGCTGTGGAGTCGGATCATGTGGACCAACCCGCTCGAAGGGGGAAACTTTTTCCCCGCCGGGATGGGAGTTCGATTCTTGGAATTAGGACCGGCCGAGGCCACACACCTTTCGACGCTGCTCGAAGATCTCCGTTCCAAGACCGCCCCTCTTGGTCCCGGATCCGGCTAAATTTCCCCCCTTCTTCCCAGGGGGGAGCCCCCGCCCAGCTGGCCTGCGCGGCGTCTTGGCGCTGTCGGAAGCCGTCATGAACAAAGGGGTTAGTCTGTGCGCTGAAGAATAAGCGCATTACTGCCGAACTATACAGTAAAAGGCCGTGGGGTCCCTTTCCATCACGAACTGGGGTGAATGGCGCACGGAACGGCCCTCTGGGGATAGCAGAATGCTGAGTGAACACGAACTGGAAGCCGGGGTGGTGCTGATCCTCGCCTCAATGCTCGGATTGAGCTTTGGAAGGATGTGGAGGCCTGGGATTCATATCCCTCATTCCGGGTCCCTTCCTCATGAAGAATACCTCATGGAGAAAAGTCTTCCGACCGAGGCTGATGGGACCTTTATCGTGAATGGCAGACCCTGGTTGATCCTCAAGTGAGACGAATCCATTGCCGTCCTTGAGATCGAAGAGAACGCTCGAAATCACCCATGGCGCCGGGCCGGCGAGCCTGGTGCTTTCGTGAAAGGACGAGACATGAAAAAAGGCAATAAACATCATCAATGGAGCCGACCGAGAGGCGATGGGTTTGAGGCCTTGCAAAGACCTCCATCGGGGGGGGACGTGGGGACGGCGATGGCTGAAAATGATGGGATCGTCGCGGTATGGCCGCCAGACATACACCCGAACGGGACCGATCTCAGGCCCTACAAACGACTGGCGGCAGCAGTCATCGGGCAAGCGCTACGGGACGCAGAACACCCTGGAAGCGATGAAGCCAGGCGGTGGCTTTCTGAGGACAGCTACACCCTTCGGTTCTGGTGCCAATGGCTTGGCATAAATCCTCATCGGCTTCGGGGAACAGGAAAAAAAGTTCACCGTGGAAGGAGGGAGAGAGGCACGCTTCGTGCATGGAGGTCGTAGCGAGGAGCCACCGATGGAGTCTCCTCCCCCTGGTTTCTGCCCAGGGGCAGGGTTTTTGAACTGGCGTCGAACTCACGGAGATCGTGGAGAATGCCACGGCCAAAACGAAGTGTGGGCAAGATGGCCCGAGGCCGCAGGATCACGCAGAGGCGGACCATGACGGTCGCCGATTTCCAGGAGAACCTCTCACAGTTGCGCTGCCCGAACCGGCGATGCCTCTCCCGACAGGTAGACCCGACCTGGCTGGACCAGGCAAACATCGAGGTCCTCTACATCCCTAATCCTTGGGAGAATCCGCCGGTCGTCCATTGCCAGGTCTGCGGCCAGCCGGCGTTTGAGCTGGAAAGGGTCCAGCCGCTCGGCCCTTCACGGGGCGGGGCAGAACCGGCCGTCCAACACAAGTGGCCGACCCGCAGGGGGAAGGCCCGAGGAAAGCGACCGGAGTGGGGGCATCGCCACGGAAGAAGTTCTCGATAGAATTCGCCATCCCCGAGGGCTTTCGTTTTCCCTTGTACATCATTAGGCCCGCCTGAAACTCGCCCAAGGAGCTGAGTACCGATTCCTCGTCGAGACAGGTCCTCCCGTGCTTCGGCGCGAGATCGTAGTCTAGGTCGTCGCTTACCATCCATGCGCTCTGGTTTTTACCTCGCAAGGGAAAAGGAGGAAAAAATTTGCCCACGTCTTGGGGAGTTGCTAAGATGCACGCAGTTTCTCTCCATCCAAAACGACGTAGGACTGTGATCTGTTTCTGGAGGTTTCCATGACAGAGAGGGGCTGGCGGGGGTACACCGAGCACGAGTTTCAGATGGCCCTATTTGTCGGGGATAAGATCTTTCAACACTACGATGTCTCAGAGGAGGATCGAGGGGTGATCAGCGAGACCCTGTTCCTCCTGGCCATCTATCACTTGAGGGAGGAGGGGAGGATCGTTCTCAAGGCGGATCTCGAAGAACTGTTCTCCGGTTTTCCGTGGGGGCTTCCGGATCAACGCCAGGCGGAGCAGATTGCCAAGGAACACATGCAAAAGTATGATATCTCTCAGCCCTTGAAGGAGCTCCTCCTTGCCGTCCTCTTGGTGGAGATCACCTCGACGCTCGTTTCGGAGAAGAAACTGATCTGGCTGGCGCCTCCTAGTGGGCGGAGGAATCACGCGTGAGGGAACGTGGGTGGGTCCTGGGGCCTTTTTGTTTATCAGTTTTCTGATGGCGGCGCAGGGATCCGCAGGCGTGATCGATGAACGGCAGGCCCTCATGCGCGCGATCGGGGATGACCTTCAAGCGATATGGGATGGGTTGGCCCGGGGAGACGGCGGAGCAGTGGAGCAGGGAGCAACACGAATAGCAGTGCAGGCCGCCTGCCTCTCCACGCTGTTTCCCCCCGACAGTTTTCACCCTCCCAGCCGAGCACAGCCAGCGATCCGCGAGGAGTTCCACGCGTTCGAGGACTTGGCTCTGAAACTCAAAAAGGCAGCAGAGGGCCTTGCGGCGTCGGCCCGTCATGGGACGCTGGCTGAGGTCCAGCCGCACCTCACGCGGCTCGTGCGGACCTGTCGTCAGTGTCACCGGAGCTACATCGAGCCCTACTGAGCCGCGGTCGTTGCGGAATCTCCGCCCTCAGCAGCCCCCCGCTTCTCTCCCTCTTACACCCCTCACCAGAGGCGGCGGGCCGTGCTCATAGGGGCCGTGGGCGATGAATGGTTAGCCGCCGCGGATCTTGGGGACGATGAGGACCATGTCCCCGCTGGCCAGCGGGTGGCTCTTATCGACGGCGACGCCGTTGACCCGCACTTCCGTATTCCCGTTGGTCCCCACCTCTTGCAAAAGCTCGCCGAGGGAAAGAGGGTTTTTTCCAACGAAGGTGGTGACATTCTTCCCCATCATGACCACCTTCACGGCAACCGTCTGTTCCTTTTCCAAGAGTCCCGTCGTCATGGTTTCACTCCTTTCTTTAGCATCGCTCGTTTGAGCTGGTGAGTAGAGTCAGGGTCTTAAGATCGAAGAGGATCTCGCGGGGCAGATCCTCACCGGTCGCTAACCGCTTGACCAGATTACCGATGAGGCTCGCGATGGCAAAGCCACTGTAAACGATGGCAGCTGCCGTGCAGGGAAGGGCCTCTGTCTCCTCGTCATCGTAGAGGCTCTTTTCGTAAAATCGGATATCGCCGGGGTCGGTGGGATTCACGGCATAAATCCGGGCCACCTCTCCACCCATTCTGGCATCCAGGTATCTCAGGACGCCGGCGCGGTACCGGATGGATCGTAGCCAAATCGCTTTCCGTGCCCGCATGCTGTCGACTCCCGAGATCACAACCCCTGCCATGCGCTGGGCCTCCACCTCGACCGGTTGGACCTCGACCGGAGTTCCGGCAAATTCTTGGAGGATCTCTTGGAGAGCCTCGACCTTCGACCGCCCCACGTCCCTTAAGCGAAACAGTTGGTTCGGCAGGTTATGCTCCTCAATCCCGTCGGGGTCGTACAGATGGAGGTGTTGCACGCCCATCTTGGAAAGGACGAGGGCGGTGAAGGAACCGATCCCGCCGCAGCCGATGAGGTGGATTGGAAGGTCTAAGGTGTCCGGACTCACCAGATCCAGCTGTCGCAGGAACTCCATGGTCTGGTCGGCTGTCACGAATCCACCTCCTGCCAGTACAGGATCGGAATCCGCCAATCCTTGGGGTTGATCGTCTTCAAAAAGTCGAGGAGGACAAAGAGCGCGGCGACAAATTGGTATTCGCCAATCATTTTGGCGACGCCTTCCCGGATGTTGCCGAGACAGGGACGGCCCTCGTAAATATGGGGGTGGTCGTAGGCCCCGAGCGCGTTGGTCAGGTTTCGGATCCGAATATCTCCAGCGAAGGAAATTTCCATCCGGAAGCTTCCCAGGTGAAACTCATGGCCCCCATACTCTGCCTGGAGGGGATTGGTGAACACCGTGATCAGGCCATCGTGGATATGCACCTCCCGGACCTCGGGGAGCTCTTTGAGCTGATCCAGATCCTTCAGGTGTTGCTCAGGCGCTGACGGGGTGCCCCGGAGGGTGGTGAGACGCTGCTGGTAGGCGTGGAGCCGGCGGGTCTCGGCTGTGATCCGGCGGCCATACTCTTCCAGGTTATCCTCAGCAAATTGCATTTCCTGTTCCAAGAAGGTTTTTTCATTCTGGACGCGGCTCCGGCATTCCTGGAGGTAGGCGTGACGGACCTCCGCCTGGCACTGCCGATCCCAGGTGGCCGCCAGAACATCTGTTTCGTGTTGGAGAGTCTCGAGGGCAGTCTGGAGGGGGTCGAGCCCGAGGGGGGACAGAGAGGTGAGTTCTTTCAGGAGCCGGGGAAGACTGAGGTCGAGCAGCCGCCGCAGAAGGAGAGACCGGAGTTCTCCGTCCTGACCGAGGAGATTAAAGAGGATGTAGATGTTCCCGCTAACGATCTCTTCTACGGCTCGCCCTTCCTGATCTCTCAGGATCTGTCCTCGGCCGATTTGCGAGCCGGCAGGGAAAGCCTGTTGGGCTGCCGGAGCGACGGGATGTCCGAAAACGAAAGAGAGGCGGTTAGGTGGAATGCGGGGCCAAATCCCGAACAGGACGGGAGGGGTGGGGAGGGCGAAATGATGCAGGTAAAGAGCCTCGCCTCTCAACGGTTTCGAGTATCGGCTCTGGCTCCCCAGAAACCAGAAGGGGACTCCGAGCATTTCGGCGTAGAGCTTCACAACCTCGGGCAGAGGTGCCAGCGCAGGAGGATAGGCAGAGAGGGGTCCTGCTCCCTTTCCGCATTCGATAAAGAGAGAAAATTCCGGTGGAATGCGCGGCCCCCCGTCCGGGTTACCCTTCTCGGGGAAAGCCTGAGAAAGGGAGGGGACATTCGTTCCCTCGGCTGAAACCCATTGCCTGTACAAGGGATTTGTCCCCACCCAAGAGCTACATGGATCCTCTGTGGTGTTGGGAGGCGTTTTTTTTGTTAGCACCGGTATCCTCCTTTGTCAAGGGGGATATTCCGGACCCGGCCGTGGAATAGGTCAGGAGGAAGAATGGGACCCGATCGGCTTTCGTCCTGCGAAGCCTTCGGTCAGGCCGTGCCAGAACCCCACCTCTGCCTCATCCGGCTTCCAACACAGGAAGACCTCCTGGCCGTCTCGCATGGAGGGAAAATCGATCAGATCCAGCTGGGGGTCCTTGAGGAGGCATCCAAGAGCCTCAATCTTCTTGATCGCGGTGCTGCATTCTTCCAGGATGAACTCGGTCTCTCGTTTCAGGCGCTGGAATTCCTCTCCGGCCAGTCGATGGCCGTTTTCGCCAGCCTGTTGGCGGATCGCCTCCAGGGCCTGCTGTCGTTCCTCTAGTTCCCGACGCCGGGCCTCGAAGTGCTCCAGGATGACCCGAAGCTCTGGGAGAAGGGCATTGGCGTCTTCGACATTGAAGTGCCGTGTTGCCATCTCTGCTCCTCAAAAATCAATCTTTTTTACTCTACCCAAGCACACGGGTTACGTCAACAGGAATCAACCCTTGGCGAGTCCCGGCCTCATCTTCCAAGCTGCCGGCAGAGATCCATCGTGATCACGTGGGCGACCTTCTGTCCGTTGCTCGAGGTAAGCTGATGCAGCCGCACCTCCGGGTGGGCCTTGATCCGGTCCGCGACCGGGTGGGCCTTTGCGAGGATCGTGGCCAGGAAGGGTTGCGGGGCCTCCAGGACTTTGAAGAGTGACATCTCGAAGAGGGAAGAATAAAGCTCCATTTTGCCAATCTCGTCGATGATAATGAGGTCCGCATCCTGTAAGGCGCGGATGACGGCTTGGACCCCGATGGCTTCGAAGGTCTTGAGGTCGACCCCGTACCGTCCGAGCCGAGGCGGTCCCGCAAATCTGACGTGGGCCAGGACCCCTTCGGGACCGGCGAGATCGGTGACCTGAAACCCGACCCGCTGTCCCCCTTCGCGGATCTCCCGCGTGTAAAACCCTCCCTTCTTCCCAGGGAGAGTCTTTAGAAGGGAGAGGAGCAGGGACGTCTTCCCCACACCTGGACGACCTGTGATGAGGTGTACCCGGGCCATGGGCTCTTGTGTCGGTTACCGTCCCTCTTCGGGGCCACACAGGTCCCCCCGGGCCGGAAGAGCAGGATCACTGGATCGAGGACTCGAGCAAGGGCGGATGGATATCAGCAGGACTGATCTGAATTCCCAGGGAGGCTCCGGGGGTACTGCCAGTCTTGGGTCACGGTTGTGCCCCTGACGGTTGTGACTCGAGGACCGTTTCTGTCGCCCAAATCGGTGCGTCAATTCGCAGAGCCAGGGCGACGGCGTCGCTCGGTCGGGAGTCGACGAGCACCTCACGTCCGTCCACTTGGAGGACAAGGTTGGCGTAATAGGTGTTCTCTTTCAATTCCGTTATCACCGCCCTGACCAACGTGATATCGAAACGACGGAAGAGGTCCAGGATCAGGTCGTGGGTGTAAGGGCGGGGCGGGGTCACCCCTTCCAAGGGGAGCGCAATTCCTACCGCCTCGAACTGGCCAATGACCATGGTCAGCCCGCGTTTGTCGCTCTTGCTGCGCAGCAGGATGCGTGGCTGCCCACGACCATCGGCTGTCACTCCCAGCACCTCCATTTCCTGGAGCTTTCCGCCCTCTTGGGCGTGGCCGAGGACCAGAGTGGTGCCCAAGAATAGGAGAGAGAGAAGCAGGACTAAGCGCCTTGAGGAGAAGCTATAAGCCATCTGTACCTCCTTCGATTGGCCCGACCTCTGGGGACGTCTCCTTGGCGTTGATGCACCGGATCAGCCGCCACCCGCTGAACAGGTTGACACGCTGAATCTGATCCGGGATGAGACCTACTTGCTCCAGGAGCGGGGTAAGTTGAAGGTCCGGTTTGAACAGACCCGTTCGGGTGAGGATGGGGGCCATCAATCCTTCGAGCCGTCCCATGACCGGATGCTCACTCTTGAAGTGGTTCAGAATGACGATGTGGCCCTTCGGCCGGCATACCCGCTTGATCTCCTGAAGGACCTGGGTCGGATCCGGGACGACGCTAATGACGTAAGTAGCGAGGACGTGATCAAACGCATTTTCCGCGAAGCCCATTCGCATAGCATCCATTACGGTGAGACTGACGTGGGGAGCGTTGAGCTCGCAGATTCGCGCTTGGGCCTTTCGGAGCATCTGCCCGGAGAGATCCATCCCCACCAGTCGGTGGTAATGGGGGTACAGGGGAAGGTTGAGACCGGTACCGATCCCTACCTCGAGGATCCGATCCTCCGGGCCGGGTTCCAAGACCTTGATGGCCTCGACCCGCCCGGGATAAAAGATCCGGTTGAAGACGAGATCGTATACGGGAGAGACAAGGGCATACGCCTGCGAGACCGTCTTCTGCGAGAGATGCCAACTTGAACGCATATGCCGTTCGTGCCCTCAGGATAATATTCTAGCCGATCCCTCGCAGAAGGGAAACGTTTTTCCCAATTCACTGGCGGGTGGGTCGGCCTCTTGATAAGTGGTCAGGCGGGGTCAATCTGAACCCGGGCCCCCTCTTTGACCTTTTTGAAGACGGTGGGGTCCCCCTCGACGCGACCGATGATGTTGACCGCGCTCGCGGGTCGGATCTCGGCTCCGGTGCTGGCTGGGGTAGGCCCGAAGAAGATGCAGAAAGCTCGGCCGGGAGGCCAATATCCCAGATCCCCCTTCTCCACGACCTCTTTGGCAGTCGGTTCCAATCCCTCCTTGACCGGGGTTGCGAAATAGATCTCGTCTCCCCAAATGTTCGCCTTGCCGGTCAGAGGAAGGTTCTCCCAGATGGCATTGGCGGTGGGGGTGTCGTTGAGGACCCCTTCGGTTGTGACATTGCCTGCCTTGATGAGAATCTTTTGGCTCATCTTCACCCCAAAGAATATTCTGTCTTATAACACGCCGCTGCGCGGAGGGTCAAATCCGTTTGGATTAAGCGAGTGACAGCTGACTATGGATCATAGACAGCTTTCTTGCCTGTAGCCGTCCCATGCCGACCCGCTGTCAATTGCGACTTTGGCGTATGGTGCGTTCGGGAAACGGCTTTACTTCGGCCTCAAAATGCAGTAAATTAGTATCGGTATCATTATCCAATTGAACGCCTCGGCGGGTGGGTGAGGTTTCAGACCCAGGGGCCGCTCGGGGGGTACAAGATGGCTCATTGGCTGGAGGCGATGGATTCACGCGTCTCCGGTTCCGAGCAGGATGTGATCCCTGTGACCTTCGAAGGGCTCAGGATTGCACAGACGATCCCTTTCGTCCTTCGAGGCGTATCCATCCG
>JAPUFX010000111.1 GCA_027293415.1 Candidatus Methylomirabilota bacterium | reverse complement strand
AAACGATCATGGATGTGGTCACCCAAATCCAAGATGTCTACTGGGATCTGGTCTTCACTATCGAAGACCTCAAAGTCGAGCAGCGCTCCCTTCGCCTGGCCCAGGAGTTGGCCGAGGTGAACCGGGCCCGGGTCCGGGCCGGGGTGGCGGCTCCGGTAGAGATCACCCAGGCCGAGACAGATATCGCGGCGAGAGAAGCGCGGGTCACGGAGGCGGAGAAGCGGATGCGTGATGCGGAGGATCGTCTGAAGGTGGTCCTGAATATTCCGAAGGAAGGGGAGTGGGGGGGGGCTGTCCATCCCGCGGACCCGGCCCGCTTTTCCCCGATTACCCCGGACCTTCCCGGCGCGGTGGCAGACGCCCTCCGCATGCGGCCGGAGTATGAAGTCGCCAAGATACAAGTGACCAATAGGGAGCTGGACCTTCGATTTACCCGGAACCAGCTTTTGCCGGATCTCTCTTTTCAGGGGAGTGTGGGAATCAACGGACTCAGCGCCCTCGATCCTTCCTATGGGGATGCGCTCGACGATCTTGGCTCCGGGAACAACTTCAGCTACTCGGCCGGATTGGTGATTACCATCCCCCTGGGGAATCGGGCTGCCCGGGCCGAGTTCATCAAGGCGCAACTGGAGGTGCAGCAGGCCCAGGTCTCTCTCCGAGACCTGGAATTTGAGATCACCGCCCAGGTCCGGGAGGCGGTAAGGAGAGTTAAGGCGGATGCCAAGCTGGTGGCGGAGATCAGGGCCGCCAGGGAGCTGGCCGAAGAACAGCTTCGGATCGAGCAGATACGGTTGGAAGCCGGGGTCTCGACCACCTTTGAGGTCCTCCGGTTCCAGCGGGACCTGGCGGTGGCCCAGTCTGCAGAGGTGAGGTCGCTGACCAACTATTACAAGTCAATAGCAAATCTGGATCGGGTGCGAGGAGTCGTACTCGAGAAGCACCGGATCCAGATGTAATGGAGAAGAATGATTATTTCCCCTACTAGACATTCCATTCGGTGGCCGGTAGTCCTGGGTGTGCTCCTGGCTCTGCTTCCGCATCAGGCCCAGGCCGTTTCTCTATCCCTATCCACGACGCAGATCGATGAAGCACTCCGGTACGGTCAAGAGGCCCGCGCACTACCCTTTGCCTTCTTCGCTCGAGAGTGGCGGGCCGAGGGGATGCAAGGACCGGGTCAACGCCTCGGCGGTACAGCCTGGCTCCAGTCCCCCTTTGCTCGGGTGGCCCACACCGGATGGACGGCGACCCACCGCGGTCTTGCCCTGACCAAGACGGACCTCCGCCGACAGTTCAAGCAGGTTGGCCCTCGCCTGGTCTTTGCCGTCACCCTGGTATCCCCTCTGGAGCACGACGAGACCTATCAGGTGAGTCTGCACCAGGCGGGCGAAATCATTGGACCAACTTATGTGGAAAGAGCTCAGGATGTCTCCGGTGACGAGATGGCCTGGGTATACCTCTATTGCCTCTTCCCCGCCGAACAGGTTGATCTCCAGGGGACCGTGATCCTGGTGGTGACCGACCCGCACGGAAATCAGCTCCCCTTTGTTTTCGACCTGTCCCGGATGCGGTAGCGCAGACGGGGCCCTTGACACCCCTTGCGCACTGTGCGAGCCTCCGGGCGGAGGCAGGATGGGAGGGAACAAACAGATCCCAACGGCAGCGGTGTCGCCCGCGGTCGAGACGATCCTTGAGGGACTCGATCCGGACCAGGTCAAGGCGGTCACTGCCCCGGACGGGCCCCTGCTCATCGTTGCGGGTGCGGGGACCGGCAAGACCACCGTCCTCACCCGCCGGATCGCCTTCCTGATCGCAACCAAGCTGGCCAGGCCGAGCGAGATCCTCGCCCTTACCTTCACGAATAAGGCCTCCAGTGAAATGGAAGAGCGAGTAGATCTCCTTGTCCCCTACGGGTACGCCGAAGTCTGCATCAGCACCTTTCACGCTTTTGGTGATCGCATCCTTCGGGAACAGGCCCTGGCGTTAGGCCTCGACCCTGATTTCACGGTCCTTACCCGTCCCGAGCAGGTCGTCTTTTTCCGCGAGCGCCTCTTCGAGTTTCCCCTCTCCTACTATCTCCCGCTGGGTGATCCCACCAAATACGTCGAAGGCATCCTGACCCTCGTCAGTCGGGCAAAGGACGAGGACGTCAGCCCGGCGGAGTACCTCCAGTATGCCGAGCGCCTCGCCGATCGGGCACGAACCCACCCGGAAGATAGCCAACTGCATGAAGAAGCACTGCGACAAAGAGAAATCGCCCTCACCTACCAGAAGTATCAAGAGCTCATGGCTCGGGAGGGGTTGGCGGACTTCGGGGATCAAGTGACCACGACCCTCAAGCTCTTTCGAGAGCATCCCGCGATCCTCGCCGAGTACCAGAATAGATTCCGCTACATCCTCGTTGACGAATTTCAAGATACCAACTACGCCCAGTGGCAGCTCCTGCAGATGTTGGCCGGGGGGAGTGGGAACCTCACAGTGGTTGGGGATGACGACCAATCCATCTACAAATTTCGGGGAGCGGCGGTGAGCAATCTGCTGAGCTTCACCGAGGTCTTTCCTCGGACGGAGGTCGTGGTCCTGACCCAGAACTACCGATCGGGCCAGCCCATCCTGGACGCCGCCTACCGTCTGATTCGCCACAACGACCCAGACCGCCTGGAGGCGCGGCTGGGATTGGACAAGCGGCTCCTCGCCCGTCGTGAGGGGGCTCGCGCGGTGGAGCACCGTTACTACGACACGTTGGGGAGTGAAGCGGACGGGGTCGCCGGGCTTATCGAGGCAAAGGTGTCCTCAGGAGCATATCGGTATCGGGACATGGCCATCTTAGTCCGGGCCAACCGGGATGCCGATCCCTTCCTGCGGGCCCTGAATATGCAAGGGGTGCCGTGGCGCTTTTCGGGGGCGCACGGCCTGTACAACCGAGAGGAGATACGCCTCCTCATGGCGTTCCTCCGGGTGGTGGCCGATCCCGAGGCAAGCGAGTTCCTCTACCACCTCGCGTCCGGTGAACCTTACCGCGTTCCGTCCCTGGATCTCGCGCGGTGTAGCGCCGCGGCCCGGCGCGCAAAGCGCAGCCTTTTTTGGATCTTTCAGCATCTCGATGCTGCCGGCCTGGATGACCTCTCGGGTGAGGGGATCGCGACCATCCGAAAACTCCTGGAGGATCTTGAGGCGTACATCCAGCGGGCTCAAGCGCTCAGGACCGGTGAGGTCCTGTACCATTTCCTTATGGAGAGTGGATTTCTGAAGCGGCTCATGGCCCGGAGCGACATCGCCAGCCAGTTCCAAGTGCAGAACATCGCCCGCTTCTTCGAAAGGGTGAAGCGGTTCAGCGATGTTGCCTTGCTCGATCGCGTGGCTCAGTTTGTTGAGTACCAGGACAAACTTCTCGAGGCTGGTGAAGACCCGACGGTGGCAGAAGCAGATGTGGACATGGATGCGGTACATGTCCTCACCCTTCATAAGGCCAAGGGGCTGGAGTTTCCCGTGGTCTTCTTGGTGGGGCTCACCGCCGACAAGTTCCCCGCTCGTGGAAGGCGCGATCCCATTGACCTGCCGGCACCTCTGGTCAGGGACTGTCTTCCGGAGGGCGACGTCCGCCTTCAGGAGGAGCGCCGCCTCTTTTTTGTGGGTATGACGCGGGCCAAGGACGAGCTGTGCCTCACCTCCTCCCGGGACTCCGGGTCGGGGAGGCCCAAGAAGGTGAGCCGCTTCGTTTTGGAGGCGCTGGACCTCCCGCAACCGGAGCAGGCGGCCTTCCGGGCTTCACCGGACGAGGTAATCGCGCGGTTTGCCCCCTCCGTCGGGCAGGGATCGGGGGAGCTTCAACCCATGGCCCCGGACGAAATCCTGACCCTGAGCTACTTCAGCGTGGACGACTACCGGACCTGCCCGCTCAAGTACAAATACATCCAGATCCTGCAGGTGCCCATCCGGGAACACCACACCGTGATCTACGGAAAGGCCCTCCACGATGCTGTCCAGGCATACTTCCGCCATAAGATGCGGGGGAAGCCGGTGACGCGTGAGGAGCTGTGGGCGGTCTTTGAGGGATCTTGGGTGAGCCGTGGGTTTCTCTCGCGGGAACATGAGGAGCAGCGTCTCGAGGCGGGCCGGCAGACGCTCAGCCGATTCTATGACCGAGAGGAAGAGGCCGGAACGATCCCCACGTATGTGGAAAGGGAGTTCGGCTTTACCGTCGGTCGGGACCGAGTCATCGGCCGCTGGGACCGGGTGGATGTGAGCGGGGAGCAGGTGGTGATCATTGATTATAAATCCTCCGATGTCCGTCAGCCGAAGGAGGCAACACGCCGGGCGCGCGAGAGCCTGCAGCTGGCCATTTATGCCTTGGCCTATCGCCAGATGTACAGTCAGATTCCGACGCGCGTAGAGCTTCATTTTCTGGAGTCTGGTCTGATCGGTGCTACCCAAGAGACTGAGGAGGAGATCGAGAAGACGGCAGAGATCATCAAGGAGGTGGCGGCTGGGTTACGGGCTCGGGACTACACCGCCAAGCCGAGCTACATGGCTTGCGGTTATTGTGCCTTTCGGGAGATCTGCCCGGGTGCGTGGGGAACACAATCCGCGTGAACCGTTGACCGACAGCCGCTGGCCGGGGGATTTCGAAATTCGACATTCGAAATTCGAATTTATCCATGGACCCTGAACTCTCAGCTATGAACCACGAGAGGATGCGGATCGCGATCGACATCGACGATGTGCTCGCCGATTCCCTTTCCGAGTTCCTAGTGCCGCACCAACTATTTTTCACTAGCATTCCGCGCTGGTGCGGCACTTCCGCTAGGGGGGCAGGCCCCCCTTCGGCGCTCGGCGTTCGCCTCGCTGAGCACCCCCCAGGCGTAGGGGAGCCTCTCCCCTACAACCCC